>NZ_NHRI01000020.1:0-84127 GCF_003129585.1 Shewanella sp. BC20
TTGGTGACAATAGCATTGTGGTCCCACCTGATCCCATCCCGAACTCAGAAGTGAAACGCAATCGCGCCGATGGTAGTGTGGGGTCTCCCCATGTGAGAGTAGGTCATCGCCAAGCGCCTAATTAAACAATGAAGCCAGCTGAATAAGCTGGCTTTTTTGTTTTTCGCGTTTTCAATTTCCACCGGTTAACTCTTTATATTGCCACTTCACTCACGGTTCAGCTTGGTTTTCCCCTAACCATTTAGGCAAATTATATCAGGCCAATAAAAAGAGCAACTTAGGTTGCTCTATTCTGTATGGGGTAGCGTGTCTTGCTCGTTTGTTACTGCAAAAACATAACGAACACGCTTATTGCTCGTTAATTTTTGCCTTGAATTTTGCTTTGGTGGCGTCATCGGCGAGGTGATACCAATAATCCAGCATATGGCTGATTTCGGCTTGAGTCGGCGAGTCAGGCGCTGCGCCTTGTGTTATTGCTACTGTTGATGCGGCAGTACTGGTGGCTATGGCTGTTGATGGTGCAGAAGTGGTAGCAGGCAGCGTTGGAGCACTCGTTGCTGCAGATACTTGAGGCGCAGCAAGCGTTATCGAGGCGGGATGCTGGCCTTGATTGTATTGAAAGATTTCCTGCTCGAAGTTTCGGCCTATCTGAAGCCCGTTTTTCACTAATCTGTCTTGGTCAAAGCTAATTGCTTGATTGTGCTTATCTAACAGCGTGAGTGACGGTGACTCATCGAATTGCTTTGCGGCTTTGGCCGAGTCGATACTAGGCAGTTTGAGCAGTAATGCTTGGTCGGTTTCATTAAAGCGGATGATCAGTACGTCCGATTGGTAGCGTACCGAATTAGCCTGTTTGCGGTACTGGGCGTTGAAGCGAAACGCGATTTGGTTCAATCCATCACTCAACGTGACTGGCGAGGTGCTTAATGGCTTTTGTCCATTCACAGTTAACAGCTCGACATCACTTGGCAGCAGCAGGATAACTTCCGCACAAACGGGTTGCAGGCTGGCAAGCAGCATGGCGGATGCGCACAGGATAGAGGGGGATTTCATAGGCTTTCTCTTGGTTGATATCACGCACTAATGATAAGTGAGATAGCCGTTAACACAAAGTGGAGAGCTAAGCCGATGATCACAAAGGACACTCAAAGCACTATACATTCATCGATATTTAGTTGGGATCTAGAATAAAGAAAAGGCTCACTGGGAGCCTTTTCTTGTCTAAGTACGAGACTGAGTTTAGCCTGATATTGGCTTAACCTAAGCGTAATAACGCAAATTACTTCGCTTTATCTTGGCTTAACCTAAGCGTAATAACGCAAATTACTTCGCTTTATCTTGGCTTAAATTGATGCGGTACACGGCAAAACCGAGTTCATCTTTACTGATCTTGGTCATTTCGCGTTGTTTATTGGCTTCGATAAAGGCAGCGGCTTTATCGCTATCTTGGGTCTGGAAGCGAATATCTAACGCAACATTGGTGCTGATGGTTTTGAAATCCCAGTTGTAGTCAGCACTTGGGTTGACCATGCCATCATACTTGCCTGTGGTTTCGTTGAACTGAGATTGCGCCGTGATGTAGGCCGCTAAGGCTTCACGGTTAGTATCTGGTAGTTCCAGTACCACATGATCACTTCCTGTACCGGCAAACTTGCCACCAAAGGCGCGGTAGTTATTTGAGGCCACGATAAATTCTTTGGCCGCAAACTCTTCGCCAGTAAAGACTTTACCGTTGGCATCTGTGTAGCTTAAATCGACGATACGGTTAGCGTTGGCATTGACGACGGCACAGTCGCGGTCAAACTTGCTTGGTTGAGTCACATCAATCTTGTAGGTCAAGCCATCGAGCACGTCGAAGTTGTAGGTTGGGTGACCATCCCAGTTGATTAATTCCTGCGGCGTGGTCTTGGTTGGATCGATTTGATTGAATTGGTTAGCCGAACACTCCAGCCAATCTTTCAGTTCAGCACCCGTCGCTTTAACCGCCACCATAGTGTTGGGGTAGAGGTAAAGATCGGCGGCGTTTTTAAAGGTCAATGCGCCTTTATCCACTTGTACATATTGGTCTGCATCACTGGTTGTACCGTGGCGACCACCAGCTTTGAATGGCGCAGAGGCCGATAAGACTGGCAGATCTTTTAATGCCTCGGGGAGTTTGGCTTTAACGTTGGCAATTTGCGCGTCAGAAACGATTTGTACGGTTGGATCGTCCTGCACTAAGGTCAAGAAGCTATACATATCGGCGGCAGCAACCCCAATTGGCTCGTCCACGAAGGCGAGTGTCCCTTGGTGCTCGGCGGCGACAGCATCATGGATGGCGGTGTCGGCTTCGACTAATGGTGTTTTAGTTGCACCATCATAGATAGGACGTGCCTTAGTGGTGGCACTGAGCACTGACCACTTACCGTCTTTACGCTCGAGTTTAAAGTCGACCACACCTAAGTTGTCACCCCAGCGTCCAGGCATGACGGCTGGTACACCATTTAACAGACCTTTAGTCACGTCTGTGTTAGGTAAGTCGGCATATTTGGCATCGGGGAAAATAGAGTGGCTGTGACCAAAGAGGATGGCATTAATACCGTCGACATAGGTCAAGGCATAGGTTGCGTTCTCTGCCATAGGATCGCCAGGATTTTCGGTCGAACCAATACCAGAGTGTGGGATTGCGATAATCAAATCAGCGCCTTTTGCTTTCATTTCAGGCACATATTTTTTGGCAGTCGCCACAATATCTTCAACCGTTACTTTGCCGGTCAGATTTTGTTTATCCCACAATAAGATTTGTGGTGGCACAAAACCAATATAACCAATCTTAATGGTTTGGTTATTTCCTTCGCTATCGACGATTTGTTTTTCTTTAATGATATAAGGGGTGAATAAATGCTCACCTTTTTTCACATCATTCCAGCAGCCATTATCGTCGGCACAATAGACGTTGGCGTTAATATAAGGGAATTCTGCACCATGAAGTGATTTATTTAAAAAATCTAAACCATAGTTAAATTCGTGGTTACCGATATTACCTACTTCGTAATCTAATAGATTCATCGCTTTATAGGCGGGGTGAACATCGCCCATTTGCAGGCCGACTTTAGCCATGTAGTCACCCATAGGACTACCTTGAAGCAGGTCACCGTTATCTACGAGTACACTGTTTTTGGCTTCTTTACGGGCGGCATGGATAAGGCTTGCGGTACGAGCTAGACCGATAGTTGGGTCTTCTTTACCACTGTAGTAGTTGAAATCCATGATATTTGTGTGCAGATCCGTGGTTTCTAATACACGTAAATCCGCTTGAACGATTTGCTCATCATCCGAGCCACAGGCGCTTACGCCTAAGGCAGCAGTGATCATCACTGCGAGTAGTTTTTTATTTAACATTGTTTTCTCTATTTATATTTATTTGACCCTAATACATGTTCTTTTGAGAACATGCCCATCATCCTGTTAATTCATAACGAAAGAACTGTTAGGTCGTCGCGTCATTCAGTTAACGGACGGGGATTATAAAGAGATTTAATGATCTGAATGTGACATTAATTGGATAAAAGCTGTTTCAAATTGTGACTAGGCGCTTGATTGATTAATTTGTGCACCATGGCTGCGGTATTTTTATTCATCGGCTGGTTAACTCGATGTTGCCAGCTATTTATTAAGAATAATTAATATTTGTTAGATGATTGAATTTCGCCTGTGCTGATATTCGATGAGTCTCTGAGATAATGTTGACGATTTTTATGAAGTGTTTTCACCTAAGCTTTTATTTATAAAATAAATTCCATCGTTTAAAACCTTGATTGTTTTTACGCCTTACCTATGGCTGCTCGTCGCTCAATCGCAGACAAAATGCCCTTGATTGCGTAGTTTGACGGCCGTCACACATAAAGAGATACAAATTCCCCTCGATCCTTGGCTTCGAAAACTTGGCCGAAGGTCGCTTAACTTGCTAAGGTTGTGCGTCGAAAACGGGCGCCCAAAGCATGCGTCAGTTGGAAGAGAAGCCAAAATCCGTTACTCGCACCTTTCACTTAAAAAATATAAAGACAGGGCAGTAACACTCTAGGGAGTTCCTATGCGTAAGTCTGTTATTACTACTGCCGTGGCCGCGGCATTGTTATTGGGCGCTTGCTCAGAAAAACCGGCAGCCAATACTGAGGCCGCCAATGCGGTCGCGACGCAAGCTGCTGCATCGACTCAAGCTGATGCAACCAATGTGTTATTGAGTAAGAGTCCACTGCAGGATCAAGCTCCGCAGTTTAATCTGATCAAGAGTTCGGATTATGCCCCTGCGTTTGCGCAGGGCATAAAAGAGCATGAGGCTGAAATTGCTGCCATTATTGCCAATAAACAGGCGCCCACCTTCGAGAATACGATTTTAGCCATGGAAACCTCGGGTGAGTTGTTAACTCGAGTGTCACGCACCTTCTTCAATCTGGCGGGGTTAATCTCCGACGATGATTTTCAAAAAACCGAGGCGGACTTAGCGCCTAAGCTATCGGCCCACCGCGATAACATCTACTTAGATCCAAGTTTATTTGCCCGTGTTGAAACCGTATATCAACAACGTGCCGGGTTAAATGCCGAAGATAAGCGCTTGGTCGAGTTTTATTACGAGCAGTTTGTACGTGCTGGGGCCAAATTATC
The DNA here is from genome assembly GCF_003129585.1 of Shewanella sp. BC20. NCBI lineage: Bacteria > Pseudomonadati > Pseudomonadota > Gammaproteobacteria > Alteromonadales > Shewanellaceae > Shewanella > Shewanella sp. BC20. Next base: position 4,645 of record NZ_NHRI01000020.1, read on the forward strand.
CGATGCCGATAAAGCCAAAATGCGCGACTTTAACGCTGAGTTAGCGACCCTTGCGACTGAGTTTTCCCAAAACAGCTTAAAGTCATTTAAAGACGATGTGATTGTTGTGACCGACAAAGCACAACTGGACGGTTTATCTGACAGCGAAATCGCGACCTTAGCGGCCGCAGCGCAGGCAGCGGGTAAAACGGGTTACCTGATTACCTTAGTGAACACCACTCGTCAGCCTATTTTAGCCAGTTTAAATAACCGCGAACTGCGCCAAAAAGTTTGGGAAACCTCGGCTCACCGCGCCGTTGCCAGCAATGGCCCTTTAATCGTGAAGATGGCGCAGCTGCGCGCCAAGAAGGCCAATTTGCTCGGCTTTGATACTTGGGCAGCCTACGCCGTAGCCGACCAAATGGCTAAAACGCCAAGCGCCGTGTATGAAATTTTAGATGACTTGGCGCCTAAAGCGCTGGCTCACGCTAAGGCCGATGCGGCGGATATCCAAGCTGAAATCAAAAAGGCCGGCGGTAATTTTGAATTACAACCTTGGGATTGGGCTTATTACGCCGAGAAAGTGCGTCAGCAAAAATACGCCCTCGATGAGAGCAGCATCAAACCCTACTTTGAGTTTAACTCTGTTCTGAAGGATGGTTTGTTCTTCGCGATGCACAAACTCTACGGCATCAGCGTTAAACCGCGCACCGATTTACCAGTATGGAATAGCGATGTCCTCGCCTTTGAGGTTTTCGATAAAGACAACAGCTCTATTGGTCTGTTCTATCTTGACCCTTATGCCCGTGAAGGTAAGGGCGGCGGCGCTTGGATGGATGAGTTTGTCACTCAAAGCGGCCTGCTAGGCACTAAGCCTGTGGTGTATAACGCACTGAATATCCCGAAACCTGCCGACGGTCCAACCTTGATGACCTTCGATGAAGTGACCACTATGTTCCATGAATTTGGTCATGCGGTGCACGGTTTATTCTCCAAGGTGAAATACCCGAGTGTGGCAGGTACCTCTACAGCGCGCGATTTTGTGGAGTTTCCGTCTCAAGTTAACGAAGATTGGAACATTGACCCTGCGGTCATTGCCAATTACGCCAAGCACTACCAAACTGGTGAGCCTATTCCTAAAGCCTTACTCGATAAAATCTTAGCCTCGAATAAATTTGGTCAAGGTTTTGATACTGTTGAGTATTTAGCGGCTGCATTACTGGATATGGAATGGCACTCGATTGGTGCCGACACCCAAATTAAGGATGTGGAACAGTTTGAGCATCAAGTGTTAGCCAAACATGGCCTCGATTTCGCGCCAATTCCACCGCGTTATAAGTCGAGCTATTTTAGCCATGCTTTCTCCGGTGGCTATTCTGCCGGTTATTACGCTTATCTGTGGACGGAAGTGTTTGCCGCCGATGCCTTTGCCTATATGGGCCAACATGGTGGTTTAAAAGCCGAAAACGGCGATAAGTTCCGTGATGCGGTATTGTCTAAAGGCAACAGCGAAGATCTGATGCAGGATTACATCCACTTTACCGGTCAAAAACCCACGACCGATGCCTTATTAAAGCGCCGTGGTTTAGTCGATTAAACGATTCATTGTAAAAAGGGCCAAAGGCTTGGTAGGGCAACCTATCAAGCCTTTTTTTACGCTATTGTTTTTCGATAATCTTTACTCTAAAATCCCGCCAAATTTGACTGTGGGATAGCTTCTTTATCCCGTATCGACGCCCCTCGAAAATCAGGCTCAGTTCCCCCTCCTTTGAGCCCTTGAGTACAGCTAAAGCGTAGCCTTTTATTATTGGATGTAGCATTAATGGTTTCGCAATTAAGTGAAGCAGTGCTGGATGTGATCGCTGACGCCTTGGTAGACAAAGGCTATATTTTTTTACCCGAGTTAATTCCTCACCCCATTAGCCAAGTATTATTGGAAAAAATCCAAGCAACAGAAATACATGAGCTCAAAGCGGCCTCGATTGGACGTGGCGCTGAGCAGCAGCTTAATCCCGATATCCGTCGCGATAGGATCCAGTGGCTTGAGGAGCAGAGTGAACCAGATAGCCTCTATTTAGATTTGATGACGCAGTTAAAGGATGGCCTAAATCGTCGATTATTTATGGGGTTATTCGACTACGAAAGCCATTATGCCGTGTACCAACCCGGCGCCTTTTATAAGAAGCATGTGGATGCACTAAAAGGCAGTCAAAACCGTATCTTAACTACAGTGTTTTTCTTAAATCCCGATTGGACGCCAGCAGATTGCGGCGAGCTGATTATTTACGATGAAGCCGATAATGAGATTGAACGCATCGCGCCTAAAATGGGTCACTTTGTGATTTTCTTAAGCGAGCGCTTCCCCCATGAGGTGAGTAGAACCTTAGCCCAGCGCAACAGCATTGCTGGCTGGTTTAGGGTGAGTAATAGCGTGCACGGGTTTTAATGTATTGGGCCGTAAAGGCTTGATGCTGCTGAAATGCTTAATATGATTTCAAAGCGCAGTGTTTTTAAGTAAACACTGCGCTTTTTTGATCTTAATGGGCTGCGTTATCGACATCCGTCAAATCGATGCCTAAGTCGCTCTCTTTTGCTAGTTTGCGTTGACGCTAGGCTAAAAGGGGGCATCACTATCCGAACTCTTTCGATCCCTGCGTTATTTAGCGGCATCAGAACTAGCCTCATTCGATTCATTAACATGTCATTTTCTAAGGCGAAGCTTAAGGAAATCTTAGCGTCAGCACCTAGAATGAAATTAAAAATCACATTGAAAATAGAGGTTTTTTTATTTTAGATTAATGTTAGGCTAGTAAAAAATGTGCGCAAGGACACACTTTTTAGTCAGCTAATGGAGGCGATACTGTGGGCGAACGCGATCTTTTAGGTTGTTTAACGGGTGAACATGTAGTGCTAGAACCCCTCTCTTTATCCCATGTTGCCGCCTTGAGTTTAGCTGTGACAGATGGCGAGTTGTGGCGTTTATGGTTTACCAGCGTGCCAGAGCCAAGCGAGATGAAAGCCTATGTGACTAAAGCCTTGGATGAGAAAGCGCGCGGCGAGAGTTTCCCGTTTGCGGTGCGCGACCGTCTCTCCGGTGAGATTGTCGGCAGTACCCGTATCTGCCATTGGGAGAGCGAGCATCGCCATTTGGAGATTGGTTACACTTGGTATGCTAAGCGCGCCCAGCGCACGGGGATCAATACCGAGTCCAAGTTATTACTGCTGACCTTTGCATTCGAAACCCTCGATGCCATTGCCGTCGAGTTTCGCACCCATTGGCATAATCAAGCATCTCGCCAAGCCATTGCCCGCCTCGGCGCAAAGCAAGATGGCGTGCTGCGCAACAATAAGATCCTCAAGGATGGCACGATCCGCGATACCGTGGTGTATTCCATTATCGATTCCGAATGGGCCACAGTGAAACACAACTTAGCATTTCGCTTACAACAGCGACCAGTAGAGTAGGGCGGATTGCTGCTTTAAATGGCGATGGTCATTCGCTATTTGGACTCGCAACACGCATGTAGATTTGAGGTTGGAAAGGCCGATGGCAAACATTATTTCTCGTGCTGACGTATCCCATAGTCATGAGGTTGCCCTGTTATTTAATGAGTATCGGCAGTTTTACGGCTGTAAGGATGATGTCCTCGCGGCGGAGCAGTTTATTCGTGCGCGATTGCAGGATGCCTCGTCCGTGGTGTTTATGGCGCGCTCCCCCGAGGGAATGGGGCTGGGGTTTGTGCAGTTATATCCCAGTTTTTCATCGCTGCGTTTAGCGCCGATTTTTATCCTAAACGATGTGTTTGTCACCCAGCATGCGCGTTGTGTTGGCATCGGTCGAGCGTTGGTGCAACAGGCGGCGGAATATGCCAAAGCTCAGGGCGCTCGCGCCTTAGTGCTGGAGACCCAAAAGGAGAATGTCCGCGCGCAGGGATTGTATGAGGCCTTAGGGTTTGTGCGGGATCAGAAATTTTTAACTTACGAGCTTGAGATCCACTCATTGCTTAAGTAGTTTATGCTTAATTGCTAATAAAAAGGACAACAAGATGTTTAAAGCGTTTGCCGTTGCCGGCTTAATGTTAACCGTGAGCCATAGCGTAGTCGCCGATGAGGCAGAAAAGGCCTTTAGTAAAGAAGCCATTGAATGTGCTGCTTATTATCAAATCAGTTCCGAGGCCATTGGCGCCATGAATGCCCCGCAAATGCAAGCTGTGGGTGAGCGCTTAAAAAACTCTAAAGTCGAGGCTGAAAATCTGGCGAAGAAGTATCAGTCAGAAGCCGAAGTTACTCAAGCGGTGGCCGACGCTAAAGCGCGCCAGATCCAGAGTCTAGGCGGCTCAAGTAACTTAGGTGCACTAATGGGCAAATACAAAGAAGAGTGTAAAAACCTGTTAGCCGATCCGCAAAAGCGCCTCGATTACTGGACCATGGCCACCATGTAAGCCTTGCCTGTGATAAACAAAGGAGCCTGTGGCTCCTTTGTGTTATCTGAAGTCTATTTATAGATTTACTGTGGTTTAGCATGATTTAGTCTTTATGAATGTGATTCCGCCGATACCTGTGTCATGGCACATGCTATGTGTAATAGCGCACAGCTTTTGTCATTAAGAGTAAGGCTGTTGTAATAGAGTGCCGCTTTGGCGGGTCTTACTCCCTAGATGAGCATGGGCCTAATGGCCGCGAATAAGGGCGAGAGATAACCAATGATCAGTTTGGCGATAGCAACAATCCTGAGCACAGGTGTGTGCGTTTACCACTTACTGGAGGGGAAACAAAAGCGGCTGCCGAAGCTGATGAGTGCGTCCTTATCTGAGCCAGATAAGCAGTGGTTCAGCGCGCTATTTTATTGCCAATCGGTATTCTATGTATCCACTACCGCGGTGTTTTTGGTGTGTGCGCTCAAACTCCTTCCTGAAATGTATGGCTACAGCCTATTGCTGTTTTTGGGGCTTAACTACGGTATGTATGCCATTTGGCTGTTTTACGTGGCGTTGTTATCCCCACCTCAAGCCAGCCTGCGACTCCGTTTGCAATCTTTAGTCTTTTTATTGATAGCCTTGCTTGCGGTGCTCAGCCCACTGCAGTTATAAACGCGTTCGTTGAGCTAGGATTTCCCCTGCCAATAGACAGTACCTATATCCCTTTGGTTGATTTATGGATAAGGCTGAAGATTCACTTATCTATTTGTTCTATTGATCAATACAATAGGGACTATCTTTGGCAATTTGCTTGGCAGGTTTGTCGCGCACTTAGTGATGTACTTAGTGATGCACTTATTGATAGCTCTTAGTGATAGTTGCGCTGTCATTGTCAGGTAATAATAGGGAGATTTCAGATTGCGTTATCTTACCTCGCACGTCTATGAATGGCTGGAACAGGGACATCTCACGCCAACCGAGGCAAACGAACTCTATCGACAGTTATCCGTACCACCCAATGCCGCCAGTTGGCGCAGCTTATTGGCGCAGCTTTTACAATGGGCGGGGGCGTTAAGCTTTGCCTGCGGGGTGATTTTCTTTTTTGCCTATAACTGGCTGTCACTCGCGCGAATGAGCAAGTTTGCGCTGATTGAAGCGGCGCTATTAATTAGCCTTGTCAGCTTTGTCTGGCTGTATTATCGCAGCGCAGCGAAGCAGCTCGTTGACCCTTCTCATTGTTTGTTCGGAGCAACTCTTGCCAATGCTGCGCTGCTGGTGGTGAGCATGTTAGTGGGTGGGCTGCTCGCGCTAGTTGGGCAAACTTATCAAACTGGCGCCGATCCTTGGCAGCTGTTCGCCATTTGGGCGCTTGCGATTTTGCCCTTCGCATGGGTGGCAGGCTTTGATGGCCTATGGTTACTGCTGGTGGGGCTAGTTAATTTAAGCCTTGGGCTGTATGCCGATACGACTTTGCTCTGGCTGGATGAACAGTTGTGGTTATGTCTCTTTGTGGTCCTTAATCTGACTATCTACTACGGTTTTGTGTTTCTCGGCAGTACCAGCAGACGTTGGTATGCGCCATTTGTAGAGTATGCGAGTTCATTGATGGCCATGGGGTGCTTTACCTTACTGGTGTGTTGGATGATTTTTGAGCCGAGCGACACTAAGCCGCTGCTGGTTGCGGTGTGGGTTGGTTATTTTGGCCATCTATTGTTTGGATTCTGGTGGTTCAGGCACAAACGATTGCAGGTTTATCCCTTGGCATTGGGTGGCTTTAGCTTGATCAGCGTCGGCGCGGCGTTATTCACCGAACTGCTGTTTCGCAATAGCGATCCTATTGGCGGCTTTTTGTTGATTGGGCTTTATATCATTTTAGCGAGCACAGGCTTAAGCACTGTGTTAAGGCGATTGCATCGGCAAGCTAAAGCGGGCATCTCGCCTACGCAACTCCGCAGTGAGAATGAGGAGCTAAGCCATGAATAAGCACCCCAATGAGTCGCTGCAAACAAGCGAGATAACTGCGCCGCAAGCTCTGTGGCAGAGTTTATATGCTAAGGGCGCAGTGAATACCCCAGAGTTGCCCGATTCCCAAGATATGCCCTGGTATATCGCCCTGATGCAAGCTGGCGCGGCCTGGATAGCCGCTTGGTTCTTATTAGGTTTTATGGTGTCACTTTTCGATAGCCTGTGGGGGCGATTCGAAGGGGGCGCGGCACTTTTTATCGGTGGCAGCTATTTAGGCTTAGGGCTTGCCTTATATTGGGGCGGGCGCCAGCAGCACTTTTTGCAGCAGTTTGCCTTTGCCTCCTGTTTAAGCGGCGCGCTTGCTCTAGCTTGGGGGCTGTTTGATTTACTCGGCGACACCTTCAATCTGGCTTGGTATCTGAGCATGGCGGCACTGTTTTTACTGCTTTGGGGGATTATCAAGCACGCTGTGGCCCAGTGGGTATTTGCATTTGGCTGTAGTGTCTGCGTCACAGGCCTGTTGGCCGAGTGGCATCTCTTATCGTTAACGCCGACGCTGTGGCTGTTACTATCGAGCATTATGCTACTCAATCTTCACCGCACTGGGCACCACTATCAACGGGCGAGAATGTGGATTTTTGCCACCAGTGCAAATCTGCTCACCATTCAACTTATGCATGTGTTTAGTCTGGATAGCGAGTTTTCGCAGTTGTATGCTGTAGATTGGCAATCGGGGATTACCGCGGTTCATTTACTGATCGTGTTTGCCATCTGCAGCTTTTTACTCCTGAGTCTGTGTAAACAATGGCAGACTCCATTGACCCATCCCGCCATATTATTTGCGCTTTTAGGATTAGTGCTCATTACTGCACTGTCTTTCCCCATGCAGGGATTATCGACGGCAGTGCTGCTGATATTGTTGGGGCACTACGGGCATGAGGCGTGGCTTAAGGGGATGGGAATCGCCTCCGGGCTAGTGTTTGCGGCGGGCTATTATTATTCCCTTGAGACGACCTTGATGCTTAAGTCTCTGTATTTAATGGGATTAGGCGGGGTGCTGATTATCGCAAGGTTACTGATGTGGCGCTTTTTTCCCATCACACAAGTGCAGGTTGAGCATAAGGAGCAAGCATAATGGATACAGCGACCTTAGCATTAAGCCGTTTCCATAAGCGCGCCTTAGTCTTAGTAGTGTTTACCGCCGCGGTACTGCTGATAAGCATCAACTGGCGAATAGCCCAGTTTGAGCAGTTATTACAAGATGGCCAAGTGGTACGTTTTGCCTTAGCGCCAGTGGATCCTCGCTCGATTATGCAGGGGGATTACATGGCCTTGGAGTATGCCATTGCGCAGGAGGTGCGCGCCGCACTGCCTGAAGGGATGACGCAGGGGCAACTGCTGTTGACGCTCGACTCGCAAAAAGTGGCGCGCTTTGTCGGTATTTACCGTGACCAACCAAAAACGGCTGAGCAACTCACGGTAGATTTTCGTCTGCGTAATCATAGAGTAAAGCTCGCCTCAAATAGTTTCTTCTTCGAAGAGGGCCAAGCAGACCACTTCAGCCAAGCCAAGTATGGAGAATTCAGAGTCAGTGAACGGGGAGAGTTGTTGTTGTTGAATCTGCTGGATGAGCAGTTGCAGCCGCTATAACGGACAACCCTGATGATCGTTAACAAGATGGTGAGCCATGCTCGCCATCTTCGCTATTTTTCCTAGTCCAATCCGCTAAATCGTCGCCTAAATATCCATCTTAAGTTGCAACTTGCGTGCAACTAATTTGTAACCTTGATTCCCTATAGTATCGTCAGTTTTCGAGGCTAAGCGCTTCGAGAAATCGTAAGTCTTTAACTTCAATACCAATATAAAAAAGATACTTATTAGGGGTCATTATGTTTAATAACAAAACACTGTTGGCGTTAGCCATCAGTAGCGTGTGTGGGTTTGCCCATGCTGCCGATAATCTGATTATTTCTGAATATGTTGAAGGCAGCAGCAATAACAAAGCCATTGAGCTGTACAACCCAACTGCCAACACTCTCGATTTAAGCCAGTATCAATTGCGCTTCTATTTTAATGGCAGCACCAATGTGGGCACGACTATCGCCCTGAACGGCACCTTAGCCGCAGGTGCGACTTATGTGGTTGCTGATAACGACGCATCGGCGGATATTCTGGCGGTGACGAATCAACAAAGCAGCGCGAGTTTTTTCAATGGTGACGATGCCATTGTGCTGACCTATCAAGACCAAGTGATTGATAGCTTAGGCCAAGTAGGTGTCGATCCCGGCACTGAGTGGGGCAGTGGTGATTTATCGACGCAGGACAATACTCTGCGCCGCAATCCCGATCAGCTAATCGCCGATACCATTATTGATGATGCTGTCACCTTTAATACATGGTTAGGTTTTGCCAAAGACGATATCTCGGATCTGGGTAAGTTCAGCGCAGGCACCCCCAACGTTCCTGTTGAGCCGCCACCGAGTTCACTTGCCTGTGGTGAAGCCTCAACGCCTATCCATGCCTTACAAGGTTCGACCAATGTCAGTCCGTTAAACGGACAAACCTTAGTGGTAGAAGCCGTAGTGGTGAGTAATCAAGAAGCTGGCCTAAAGGGCATCTTCGTGCAAATGGCCGACAACGAAGCCGATAATGATCCTCAAACCTCGGAAGGGGTGTTTGTTTATACCGGTAATGCACCTACGGGTTACGTGGCGGGCGACCGTGTACGCTTAAAGGCTAAAGTCACTGAATATCAAGGCTTAACGGAACTGACTACCGTTGCCGATCATAAACTGTGCGCTGCAGGACAACCCCTACCCACTGCCGCCGTGGTGACCTTACCTGTGAATTCGAGCGATGACTTTGAACCATTTGAAGGCATGCGTGTACGCTTTAGCCAAGATCTGGTGGTGAACGAAGTCTACAACTTGGGCCGCTATGGTGAAATATCACTCGGTAGCAGCCGTCACTTTATTGGGACACAAGTCGCAGCGCCAGGTGCCGATGCCTTGGCCGTGACTGCGGCCAATCTTAAAGACAGTATTTTACTCGACGATGGCCTAACGGCGCAGAACCCCGATCCTGTGATTTTCCCTGCGCCAGGTTTAAGCGCATCGAACACTGTGCGTGTGGGTGATAAAGCCACGAGTCTGACGGGCGTCATGCACTATGGCTTTAATCTTTATCGCATTATGCCGACTGAGCCAGTTAATTTTGTGGCGGAAAATCCTCGTCCACAATCGCCAGTACTAGCCGAAGGTGGCAACCTGAAAGTCGCTAGCTTTAACGTACTGAACTACTTTAATGGTGATGGACAGGGCGGTGGTTTCCCGACTGCGCGTGGTGCCAATACCCTGAGTGAGTTTGAGCGTCAAAAAGCGAAGATTGTCAGTGCTATGGTGGGGATCAGTGCCGATGTGTTTGGTCTGATGGAAATCGAGAACGATGGTTTTGGTGCTAACTCGGCGATTGCCGATCTCGTGGCGGGCCTCAATGCCGCCGTGGGTGAAAATCGCTATGCCTATGTTATTCCAAAGGTCAATGGCAGCAACGTAAGCGCGATCGGTACGGATGCGATTACCGTTGGTTTAATTTATCGCAGTGACAAAGTGAGCCCTCAGGGTGATGCGCGTATTTTATCGAGCGCGAACTCTCCCTTAGATGACGCCGGGCAGCCGCAGTTCGACGACAGCAAAAATCGCCCTATGTTGACTCAAGCCTTCGCGCTAAACGGCAGTGAGGAAAGCGTGGTGGTTGCGGTTAATCACTTGAAATCTAAGGGCAGTGAGTGTGCTGGCGACCCAGATATGAACGATGGCCAAGGTAACTGCAATATTACCCGTACCCGCGCAGCAACGGCAGCAGGGCAGTGGATTGCCGCGCAGTATCCAGAGCAAGGCGTACTGCTGATTGGCGACTTAAACTCCTACGCTAAGGAAGATCCGCTAAGCGCATTGGCTAACGCTGGCTTTAGCGAGTTGTTTGCAAAACTCGAAAAAGCCAATCCTTATTCCTATGTATTCTCGGGTGAATCTGGGCAGTTAGACCATGCGCTGGCCAATGCCGCGTTAGTGGATAAAGTCCTAGATGTGACCGAGTGGCATATCAATACCGACGAGCCGCGCGTGTTAGATTACAACGAAGAGTTTAAGACGGCTGCGCAGGTGCAAGACCTGTACGCCAGTGATGCTTATCGCTCATCGGATCATGATCCTGTGGTGATTTCTCTGTTGCTCGAAGCGGAAAAAGTGGCTCCTGAAGCCAGCTTCACTCAGGTTGTGAATGGTGCGAGTGTGCAATTGACGTCAACCTCTATTGATAGCGACGGCCAAATCGTCTCTACTGAGTGGGACTTTGGTGACAACACTCAAGCCATGGGAGAGGCCGTATCTCACACCTATGCGCAAACTGGTGATTATCTAGTGACGTTAACCGTGACCGATAATGACGGTTTAAGCCATAGCAGTTCACAAATGGTGTCTGTCGTGGTTGAAAATGTGAAGAAACCACCCGTTGCGCAAATTCAGCACATCAATTTATGGCTAGTCGATATGTTTATTTCGACCAGCTATGACACAGACGGTGTGATCAAGCAGCATAAGTGGAAGTTTGATAACGGTAGCCGTGCAAGTGGTCCTGTGGTGTTTCGCCAAGCTCGCCGCGGACTCCATACGGTCGAGTTAACCGTAAAAGACAATGATAAATTAACGGATACCACGTCACTGACGTTCCGTTAAGCGTTAACCACTTTCTATAAATATCAAAAGCCTGCTATTGCAGGCTTTTTTACGTTTATTCACTTACTTAATGACTATCTTAACTGACTGTATCAACTGACCATAACGTGCTCTAAATTCAAGCTAAGTCGATTTAAGTATCTATCCACTTGCGCTAAGATGACGCCACTTAAGGATTTTTACTCACAGGGAGCAGGCGCATCACAATGAATGCAGACACCTTGGCGTACCTCAATCAGCATCAATTAACCTCGGTGTTGAGCCTCACTAAATGGCGTCAGCTGGAGCTGGCACTCCATGAAAAGCCAGAGTTTGTGCCCCATGTGCGTTATAAGCTGCTGGAAGATGAAGGGCCAAATCCAGGTTTTACGCCAGTCTGGTGGGACGAGTTACTCGCGATTTGCGAGCGGATTGAATGGCTTGAGATTGACCCGCTCAAAAGAGAACACCGCGGCAGATTACTGCCGGAAAAGACCACGGATTTTACTGATTATATCGAGGCGCAACTGCACAAGTATCGACTCCCCTACAGTAAAGAAGCACAAGGGCTCAGGATTTGGGGCTATCTTCGCCCCGATGCGGCGATGCCGGTATTTTGTATTGCACCTGGTGGCGAGACCATAAACGAAGGGTAAGCAAATTCAGACGGCAGAAAAAAGAGGGCGCTAATTGATTAGCGCCCCGATAAGGATTAAAGCACGATATAAAGCGGCCAGCCGAGTAGACCGACGAGTCCTTCTTTATGCTCAAATCTTTCTAAACGCTCTGGTGAGGCATCACTAAGTAGCAGTTCGCGGTAGCTTTTCGCGAAATTCAATGTACGCAGCAATGCTGGCGCAAAGTTTTTACCCAAATCTTTACCGATAGTCTCGGCCAGCTCCGCAGGGAGTTCCGCCAAGGCTTTTTGGGTTTGCTGCTCGATATAATCAAGGCTGAACCATTCGTCCTGCAAGCTGATTTTGGCAATGCGCTTTTTCAGATCTTGTCTGACTTTGGCATTATCAAACAACATCCGATACAGCACGGCTTCGGCCAATACGCTCTCCAGATTTAAGAAATCTAAAGGATCGTAGCTGGTTTGGGCATAAAACTGTGCCATGAGTGCCGCAATCGATTGCTGACGTTGGTGCTCGGCCAAGGCATCCTGGTAGGCCTCATAGCCCAGCCACTCTTCGGCGTCAGGCGGTGTAGAGACTTGTTCCAGCAGGAATTTGTCCACATCACCATAGAGCGACTTACCGTTCGCCAGCTTATGTTTGCTGACGACGCTGAGCATGCTCCAACCCTTTTGGAAGCATTTGACTACGCCGTCGCTGGTGAGCAATAAACGCACCGCTTGCTGTTGATCCTGATCAGACAGTTCCATTAATCCGAGGCTGACAACGCCAATCACATCGTGCGCCGCCTGTTCCAGTAAGTGCATCTTGTACTTGTTGTAGAACTTATCCGCCAATTTGAGGCTCATCAAAATGGCTTTAGATTTGATTTGTGCGAGCTGCTCACCACTAAGGGTGTCGTCTGCTTGGCCTTTGGCCAACACCTTGCTCAGGTATGGACCTTGGTCTAAATCACGCAGTACCAGTTGCATCTAGGGATCCTTAATCTAAAAAGCTAAACATATCATCCACTTCTGCGTATTCGTCCGTGACTTGGTTTTTCTCTTTCGCTTGGATAACCAGTTCATTGACGAACTTATTAATGATCATCTCCCAACCAGAGCTTTCGTTACGCAGCAGGTTTTTAATGGCTTTTTCTACATCGGGTGCCAGCTCATGGATTAATGCCATCAGACTACGTGGGTCATCTAGGCTTAAGCTATGGGCTTCTTCACTGTCGACACGACTGTCATAGCCGACGGTGTCGGTATCTTCTTCATCGTCGTAATAATCGTTGAAGTGGTCTTCATCGTCGTGGCGCTCACCCAACATCATCTCGATAAAGGGGATAGACAGATAGAAGAGGCCGGCGGGATCTTCGGCAATGCACTCTAAAATAGCGGTTTGTTTTTCTTCGCTATCTTGAATGCGAATTAAATAGGTCAAAAAATCAAAGGTATGCTGAATGAGTTCTTCGGCATTGTTCTTGATTTTTTCTTCCCAATATAAAGGTTGCTGGCAGACGATGTCGCGAATTTGCTCAGGGGTCATCAGCTCCGACATAATTGACGGGCAGGAGATATCGTGGTGACTGTTGATTTGCGTCAGGGTCACAATATCCATTTTTTCAATGACTTCAACTAATTGCTCATCGTTCATTGTGGTGGCGATGAGTTCGAAACGTTTACTGGCCTGTTTTGGCTCGACATCGGCGAGCTCTTTAATCTCGGCAACGGTTATTTCAATGAGACTAGTGTTCATTAGCGGTCCTCATCATCGTAGTGATCGTAGTAGCCATCTTCCTCTTCGCCGTCATCATCGTCGTCATCGGAATAATCGGCGTAATCACTGTCTTCGTCTTCAAAATCATCGTCAGCGCTGCGTTTAGGCACAGGTGTACTTTTGCCTTGGTTTTCCAGTAGATAGAGTACGGCGCAGCTTTCAATCAATAAATCTTCTGAATAGGCGCGCACCGCTTGCACTAATGGGACATCGGCATTATTAAAGCCAATAGTGACCTTGAACTCGTCCCACTCGGGTTGCGTTGCAGTGTTAATCCAGTGAGCCCACTTAAGCTTGGCGTCACTTGGAAATTTTACTCGGCCATAGAGTGCCACAGGCAGGTACTCGGGTACTGACTCGAGCATTTTAGGATCGGCCTGTAATACTTTTTTGATTTGACTAGTAAATTGTTCCAATGCCTTGGGTGTATCCGGGTCATCATAGGACTCGATATTGTCGTAGGCATTGGTCTTAAGCTCATTAATGCGTGAGATATTCAGTTTTTTGGCCATGGGCATGTCTCGAAATAAAAAGCTATCAAACAAACAGCTTCTCAAAATAAACCGTGTTGCAATAAAAGGTCCAAATTAAGGGGCTAGGCAAACTAAGCTCATTCATTTGGCACTCCCAGCGTTGCACTGGAAATAACCCGCTTAAGGGTAAAACTGATCCCATAATTCGCGCATGGCGCCATTGGGATCGGTCACGATCACATTGTTGAAGTCTCGGATAAACGCATTTCTAAGCTTGGGATCTGAGAGCACTTCATAAGCTTTTTTAACGCGCTCAAGTTGTTGTGATGCTTGCTCTTTTTCTTCATCAGAGGCACCTAACAACTTATCGGGATGGTATTTGTTTGAGAGCCGGCGATAGGCTTTTTTAATGTCGTCTTCTTTGGCGCTAGGCTTGATACCGAGCACACTAAAGTGGTTAATCATATTTGTACCTGCAGGCGATGGGTTGGTATCGCAAGATAAAAGGCTAAGTGCTGATTATCTGTCAATTTGTGGAATTATGATTAGTCAGCGACGGATCATAGCAGAAATGCTTGTTTGGCGGCAAATGACTATGGCGGCATTTATGGGGAAAAGTGAGTACTTAATTGTGGTTTGTGAGCATAGGCAACAGTGAGGGCCGACGACGAGTGCTGACTTAGGTGCTTTGGGCACTCCTAGCTGCTCACATTGTTATTTTACCGCGAGTGAATGGATGTGTTTTTGTTCATCGTAATCCGATATAGCTCGATCACTTAGATAAACGATAAAAGCAAATAAAGCCAAGATAAATTTTGGTTACATGAATTTCGGGTACAAAAAAACCAGCGGAGGCTGGCCTAGTTGTTACTTTGTTTAAATGGGTTGCGGGAGCCGGATTTTAACCAACGACCTTCGTCTGTGTTTATAAAGGGTTGAGGGCGACGAGCTAGCCTAGTGAAACTCTATAAGACGAATTTCGGGCACAAAAAAACCAGCTTAATGCTGGCCCAGTCGTTACTTTGTTTTAATTGGTTGCGGGAGCCGGATTTGAACCGACGACCTTCGGGTTATGAGCCCGACGAGCTACCATGCTGCTCCATCCCGCGTCCGATTAACACTGTTAATAACTTTTTTAATTCTGTCATCTAAGAATTGGTTGCGGGAGCCGGATTTGAACCGACGACCTTCGGGTTATGAGCCCGACGAGCTACCATGCTGCTCCATCCCGCGTCCGATTAACGCTGCGAATAACTGTTTTTATTCTGTTATCTAAGAATTGCCCAAGGGCGATTTCTTTTTATAAGCCTATACATCTAGATTGGTTGCGGGAGCTGGATTTGAACCAACGACCTTCGGGTTATGAGCCCGACGAGCTACCAAGCTGCTCCATCCCGCGTCCGATATCTATCTGTATTACTTAACTTTGCTTTAAATTGGTTGCGGGAGCTGGATTTGAACCAACGACCTTCGGGTTATGAGCCCGACGAGCTACCAAGCTGCTCCATCCCGCGTCCGTCTTCAAAGCGGGGCGAACTATAACGGCAGCGCTGTGGCATTGCAAGGAGGAATTCTAAAAAAACGGGTGAATGCTTAAATATAAAGCGTAGTGCGGGGAATTCGTCCAGTCTTGGCCGTTATCTGGGATTTGAGCGAGCTAAATGTGGGTTAACTGCTTGACTAAATCGAGTTTTGGCTAATAACTGTTTATCTTTTATGTCGCTTCACAGGTATAATGTCGGTTTGATTTTGACTGTGTATTGATTATCCCATGCTTAATTTTTTTGCTGCCGCCCCTAAGGGCTTTGAATATAGCTTAGCCCAAGAACTGACAGAATTTGGTGCGACTGAGATTAAAGAAAGTGTTGCCGGTGTCTATTTTACCGCGCCGCTTGCCTTAGCTTACCGTATTACCCTGTGGACACGTTTGGCCAGCCGTATCGTGCTGGTGATCTATAAGGGCCCCTGTGAGTCGGCGGAGCAATTATATAACGCAGCTTATTGTATTGATTGGTCAGCCCATTTCTCCAATCGCAACACCTTTAGTATCGATTTTCACGGCACTGGCGGCTTTATCAATAACACCCAGTTTGGTGCGTTAAAGATTAAAGATGCGATTGTTGACCGTTTCCGTGATGACGGTGATGCCCGTCCAAACGTCGCCCGTATCGATGCCGACATTAAAATCGACGCCCATTTCCGTAATGGGGTGATTACCATTGCGATGAACTTCTCGGGACCTTCTTTGCATCAACGCGGTTATCGCTCTACGACCGGTGAAGCGCCGTTAAAAGAAAACCTCGCCGCCAACATGCTAGTGCGCAGTGGCTGGAAAGCCGCGCCAACCACCTTACTCGATCCTTTCTGCGGCAGTGGTACTGTGCTGATTGAGGCCGCATTAATGGCTGCCGATATTGCTCCAGGGTTGCAGCGCAGCCGTTTTGGTTTTGAGCATTGGCGCCGCCACGATAAAGCCACATGGCATGAGATTTTAGAAGAAGCCAAGGCTCGTGCATCATTAGGTGTAAAACGTTGCGACGTGAAGTTCTACGGCTCGGATATCGATTCGCGCTTAGTGGCACTGGCAAAACGTAATGCGCAAAACGCCGGTGTACTTGAGCTGATTGACTTTAAAGTGGCTAATGCGCTGAATGTCGAGCCGCCCGCTGGTGAAGGTTACTTGATTACTAACCCTCCCTACGGCGAGCGTTTAGGTAGCGTCTCTGAGCTATTGCAGCTCTATTACCAATTAGGCGACAAGTTTAAAAAGGAGTTTGGCGGCTGGAAAGTGGCCATGCTCTGTAGCGATATTGAGCTGATTTCGGCGCTGAAACTCAAAGCCGATAAGCAGATGAAGATGTTTAACGGTGCGCTAGAGTGTGCCTTTAACCTTTATACCTTGCACGCGCAAAGCACTCGCCGTGATACACCCGTATTGCCGGAAGGGGTGGATATTGCCGATATCGCACCAGCGTTTGCGAACCGTATTAAGAAAAACGCTAAGCAATTAGAAAAGTGGGCGAAAAAAGAAGGTATCGACAGTTACCGTTTATATGATGCCGACATTCCCGAATATAACGTCGCGGTCGACCGCTACTTAGACCATATCGTGGTGCAGGAATATATGGCGCCGGCCAGTATTCCAGAGGCAGTGACAAAACGCCGTTTAAGCGATGTGCTACTGGCTCTGCCTGCCGCGATTGGTGTCGATCCGCACAAGATCACTATGAAGACCCGTGAGCGTCAAAAGGGCACCAATCAGTATCAAAAGCTGGATGAGCGTAAGCTTGAACTTATCACCACAGAATATGGCGCTAAGTTTAAGCTGAACCTGACGGGCTATTTGGATACAGGTTTGTTCCTTGACCACAGATTAACCCGCCGTTTAGTGGGACAAAAATCGAAAGGACGCCGGGTATTGAACCTGTTCTCTTACACAGGTTCCGCCTCTGTGCATGCCGCATTAGGTGGCGCTAAGTCGGTCACAACGGTTGATATGTCAAACACCTATCTGGCGTGGGCGAAGGAAAACTTTGCCTTAAACGATCTCAGTGGCAAGCAGTATGAGTTTGTGCAGGCCGATTGTTTGCAATGGATCCGCGATAGTACGCTCGATAAATCCGCGCAATATGATTTGATTTTTATCGATCCGCCGACCTTCTCTAACTCCAAGCGGATGGAAGATTCCTTCGATGTGCAGCGTGATCATGTGAATTTATTGGGCATGCTCATCAAGCTATTAAGTCCAAATGGGGAGATAGTGTTCTCCAACAACAAACGCAAGTTTAAGATGGACACCGAAACCTTGGCCAAGATGAAAATCAAGGTGGAAAACATCGATGATCTGACCTTGCCGATGGATTACAAGCGCAATCCCCATATCCATAACACTTGGCTTATCACCCATGCATAATGTACTGCAAGCGGGTTACATTCTATACCACACCGAAGGGTGTCACTTATGTGAACAGGCTGCGGCATTACTTAATGCCGCCGAGGTGCCCTTTACGGCCATCGATATTTGTGATGATGAAGCCTTAGCTGAACGTTATGGCGTGTGTATTCCCGTGGTGAAGGCCGCGGATGAGCGTTGCCTCTTTTGGCCCTTTGACGCTACCCAATTACAAGAATTTTTAGGAGCTTAGTTTGAGTCTGGTTCGTATCAATAATGGCTCGTTAGCCTATGGTTACACTCCGCTGCTGCAAAATGCCGATTTCACCATCGAGCGTGGCGAGCGAGTGTGTATTGTTGGCCGCAACGGCGCGGGCAAGTCGAGTCTATTGAAGATTTTATCCGGCGATGTGCTGCTCGATGAAGGGGAATTCAACATCGACAACAGCGTCACCGTTAGCCGTTTGCAGCAAGATCCGCCAAAGGCGGAGCAGGGATCGGTCTACTCTTATATCGCTGCGGGCTTAAAGGAAGTCGGTGAAGCGTTAGAGCAGTACCATCAACTGTCCCACGATGTGGCCTTTGCCGAGCCTGAGCAGATGGAGCGCATGCTCAATCAAATGCAAAAGCTGCAGGAGACTTTAGATCATCACAACGGCTGGCAGCTTGACTCGCGCATCAAACAAAATTGTGAGTTGTTAGGCCTCGATCCCGATAAATCCTTGAGTGAATTATCCGGCGGTTGGCAGCGTAAAGTAGCGCTTGCCCGCGCCCTCGTGAGTCAGCCGGATTTATTGCTGCTCGATGAACCGACAAACCACTTAGATATCGATACCATCGAATGGCTGGAAAAATTCCTTTTGGATTTCCAAGGCGCCATCGTGTTTATCAGCCACGACAGGGGCTTTATTGCCCGCATGGCCACACGTATCGTTGATTTAGACCGTGGTGTAGTGACCTCATGGCCTGGGAATTATCAAGCATACCTTGATGGCAAGCAGGAATGGTTAAGGGTTGAAGCTGAGAAAAACGCCTTATTCGATAAGCGATTAGCCGAAGAAGAAGTCTGGATCCGCCAAGGCGTTAAAGCCCGTCGTACCCGTAACGAAGGCCGCGTGCGTGCATTGAAAGCACTGCGTCAAGAACGTAGCGAGCGCTTATATCGTCAGGGCAATGCCAAGATGGCGGTGGCTGATACCGAGCGTTCGGGTAAGTTGGTCTTCGATGTGAAGGACTTAAACTACAATCTGCCCGATAAAAATCTGGTTAAAAACTTTAATACCACGGTACTACGCGGGGATCGTATTGCGCTTATCGGCCCTAACGGCTGTGGTAAATCGACCCTTATTAAGCTGTTGATTGAGAAGTTACAACCTCAATCGGGTGAGGTGAAAGTAGGTACTAAGTTGGAGATTGCTTATTTCGACCAATACCGTGAGGCGCTGGATCCTGAGCAAACCGTTGAAGACAACGTGGGTGAGGGTAAAAAGACCATCACCATTAATGGTCAAGATCGTCATATCTTAAGTTATCTGCAGGATTTCCTGTTTTCGCCGATGCGCGCTCGTACTCCAGTGAAGGCATTATCGGGTGGTGAGAAAAATCGTTTACTCTTGGCTAAGCTCCTTATTCGTCCGGCCAACCTGATTATCCTCGACGAACCTACAAACGATCTTGATATTGAGACCCTAGAATTGCTAGAGTCGCTGCTGACTGAATATCAAGGCACACTGTTACTTGTGAGCCATGATAGGGCCTTCATCGATAACACTGTCACCAGCAGCTGGTGGTATGCGGGTAATGGGCATTGGAGCGAGTATGTTGGTGGTTATCAAGACGCGATTGACCAAGGGGCAAAGTTTTATTCTGAGGAACCTAGTCAGCCAAACACGGTCGAAGCTCCTGCGACAGCAAAAACCGCTGAGGTGAAAGTGGCCGAGCCCGCCAAAGCTGCGAAAAAACTGTCCTATAAGTTACAGCGTGAATTAGAGGCCATGCCCGAGTTAATGGAGAAATTAGAGGCTGAAATCCTCGAATTGCAAACCACAGTGGCGCGCCCAGATTTTTATAGTCAGGCACAGGATAAAATCAATCCGATATTGAACCTGTTGGCAGATAAAGAAAAACAATTGGAAGTTTGCTTCGAGCGATGGGAAGAGCTTGAGTCACTGAAGTAAACCAATAATAAAAATGGGAATAGAATTAATGAAGTCAAAGTTGGATAAAGCCCTCTCCTTGGTTGCCTTAGGTGTCCTTGGCGTATTACACAGTGCCCATGCTGCACCCGTCTATGAAATTGTTAACCTTGATAATTATGATCTGCCACTCTCTGACAGCTTCCAAGGGGCGCGTAATGGTTATGCCTTAGGTGTTAACGCCAACGATGAGTTGGTCGGTATCATCAAAGGTAAGAAAAAACTCAGTACATCTGATGTCGAAGGTGGGGTTATTGACGTCGAAGATGGTATTGCCCCTGAGGAAACCATTACCTACTCTATTACATCTGCCATTATTGCCAATAACTTTGCTTTTATCGCCGCGCAAAATGGTGCCTTTGGCGCATGGAAGCCAACCTTTGACAGTATCAATGGTACTACGCCACCGAGTGATACTTCGGTCGTTAATTCAGTCGATACCTTTTACTATGGTATTAATGATGCCGGCGTGAAAGTGGGGAGTATGACCGCACCTGAAAAGAAAACGGAAAATACCGCGACTACGGATGATACTGCGGATTACTGGTATTACCGTGATTATGAATATCGCGGTTTTGCCAAAGTAGGGGATAGCGAAATTCCCTTACTCCCACCTTATACTCAATATGTTAAAGATGACAAAACCGTTGAGTTAGGCGGTTGGTCTGCGGCAACAGCGATCAACAATAATAATTTAGTTGTCGGTTATGCCAGTACTGATATCAGTAAATATGGTGGCGATCGTGTAGCTTACTGTTTAAGCACAGATAACACGTTACCGTTAGATGTGTGTATCCAGCGTGAGCAATACCCGAATACTCAAGGTACGCGCAATATTCAGTACCAAACCCGTGCATATGTGTGGCAACTGGATAATGGCGTAGCAACTGGCACAGTTTTACCTTTAGGCTTAACCCCTGCGAGTGATAACACCTTAACCTTTACGGCTCAAGCTCTGGGTGTGAACAATGAAGGTGTAGTTGCAGGACGCTCGCACGTTTACCGTAACGGTAATACAGATAGATTGCGCCAGGATGCTGCCTATTGGAGTAAAGATGCTGAGGGCAACTATCAATACCATTGGATCCCAATGGGTGATTCTGTTTCGAGTTCAATTGCTTACGATGTTAACGACAACGGCATCCTTGTGGGTAGTTATCGAAGTTATATCCAAGGTTATCCACGTGATAAATTCTTCTACTTTGATACCAATACGCCTGATGTTGCTTATGTCACGCCGAATGATTTTGCATCAACGACCACAGACCTTTCGAGTAAACCCAAAGATATCAATAACAAAGGTCAAGTCGTTGGTTATATTGAAACCACCTACGATAAGGAAAAACCACGTCCTAAGGCGGGCTTCCTGTATGAGAAGTCTACCGGGGAGTTCAGTAACCTCAATAACTTGCTGACCTGTGAATCTAAGGGTTTTGAAAAGGGCTCGGATGATAATTGGGCTCGCCATAAGGTTGAAATTAAAGACGGTACTGGCAAGGTGCTAAGCTACAACAGCGATATTCTCGTTGTTGAAGCAAATAGTATTAATGAAGATGGCACTATTGTAGGTACCGCCTTTATCCGTAAACCTTCGTTCCAGTTAGACTCGAAGGGTAATATTATTGTTGGGGAAAATGGTGAACCGCTGTTTGAACTTAGCGGTAATGGTGACCCAGTTACGGCCTATGTTCCGCGTATGGTCGTGTTAAAACCGACCACTAATGGTGAAGCTTGTACTGTCGATGACAGTACTGACACGGGTAATTACGAACGTAAGGGCGCTGCATCTCTCGCTTGGTTACTTGCCTTACCTTTAGTCTGGTTACGTCGCCGCGTTCGCTAATTTTTCAGCTTGAATTCAGACTCAAAAAATCGAGGCAAATTGCCTCGATTTTTTTTAACCATGATCTCAATAGTTTAATAAATAGTCGATAAAATGGACGATTTTTTGATTGATCTCGGCGCTGAAAAGCACTATTTCTATGGATGAAGCTGTTGCTTCTATTTCAAGTAGAACAGAGGACGCTTGCATGAAAAGACAAAAACGAGATCGTTTAGACAGAGCTTTTTCCAAAGGATTCCAAGCGGGTATTGGGGGTCGATCTAAAGAGCTTTGTCCTTATGCAAATCTTGATTCGCGATCACAGTGGTTAGGTGGTTGGCGTGAAGGTGTGGATGGCCGAGTTAATGGGCTATTTAATAAATAACGAGTGTTTCTCGTGGATTAAATAGCCCTGAACAGACAGAGTAATGCAGCATAATTGCCCTCAGATGAGGGCATTTTTGTATCTTAGCTTGTAGGGAATAGCTACGATTAGAAGGTCGAGGTATCACTAAATACGCCGACTTTTAAATCGGTCGCACTATAGATTTGACGACCATCGACTTCAAGGATGGCATCGGCAATACCCATGACCAATTTACGATGAATGGTACGTTTGATGTTTAGCTTGTAAGTCACTTTTTTCGCGCCAGGTAACACTTGTCCGGTAAATTTCACTTCACCGACGCCCAGTGCGCGGCCTTTACCCTCGGCGCCTTCCCAACCGAGGTAAAAACCTACTAGCTGCCACATAGCGTCTAAGCCTAAACAACCAGGCATTACTGGGTCGCTGATGAAGTGGCAGCCAAAGAACCAGAGGTCTGGATTAATATCGAGTTCAGCAACAATTTCACCTTTGCCAAATTCACCGCCGTTATCGTTAATGGTAATGATCCGGTCGATCATCAGCATATTATCGACGGGTAAACGAGGCGAGTTTGGACCAAATAAATTCCCATGGCCACAGGCGATGAGTTCTTCTTTATTGAAACTGTTTGCTTTATTCATTGTTTTACTACTCCAGCAATAAGAGCCGCCAAGATTAGCGAACACGTGTAAGCTAAACAACTCCGATCAGCTAATTAATGGCGAAATAATCCCAGTTTTGCGAGTAATCTCGTCATTAAGCTAATCTCTTCTTCGCCATTTCCCGCTAGCTTATCGAGCCGTTCTTGCACTAGGCCGTATAAGGAATCTGCAGGGAAGTCATTATCTTCATTGGCAACCCCAGCAGGCATCTGCATCAGTAGCTCCACCGCTTCGTCCATATGCTCAATTGCATAGATATGGAATTGGCCTTTGCCTACAGCTGTTATCACTTTAGGGGCGAGGTTAAGTTGCAGAACGTTCGATTTAGGCATAATCACGCCCTGTTCACCCGTGAGACCGCGTCGTTCACACAGATTGAAGAAGCCTTCAATCTTCTCATTAATGCCGCCAATGGCTTGCACATTGCCGAATTGGTCCAAGGCGCCGGTAATGGCGAGCGACTGGATAATCGGCTGCTCGGCAATGGCCGACATCAAACAGCAATACTCGGCGAGCGAGGCACTATCACCATCGATCTCTTGATAGGACTGTTCGAATACTATGTTGGCATTAAGGTGTAGCGGGGCGTCACGACCAAAAATACGATATAGGCAGGCGGATAAGATCATCATGCCCTTGGCGTGGATATTGCCGCCCAGCTCGGACTTTCTTTCAATGTCTGCCACTTCGCCATCACCATAGTGCACGGTTGCGGTGATCCGCGCGGGTTCGCCGTAACTATGGTCAATCGCATCGATAACCGTCAGGCCATTAATCTGTCCTACCATAGCGCCTTCAGTTGGCAGATTTATGAAATTGTCATCAAAACTTTGCCCAGAAAACTCTTCAGAGCTGTTATGGCGATAGTTGGCTTGCTCGAGCGCGTGTTCAATACTGGCGGCATTGATAGTGGCTTTGCCGCGATAGACCTTAGCCTGAGCCATTAATTGGGCAAAATCGAGCATCGACAGGCTTAAACGGCGTTGATGTTCTGTCAACCTAGCACTGTGTCTAAACAGTGGCGCAAGGCTTGATTGCTCTAAACCAACCTCAACACTCTGCGCCACGGCTTGTAACCAACTGGCATATTGCACTTCTTTAAAGCGAGTCAGATCGAGTTCACTCGCCAGCTCTGCCAGCAAACTAAAGTGGCGCTGAAATTGCCAGTCCTCTGAGCGGACTTGGCTGTAGATTAAGCCTGCGCCAATCAGAATGATTTTACAATTTAGCGGAATAGGGCTCAGGTGGCTGCTTATCTGATAGGATTTTTGCGTCAGAATTTGCATCACCAGATCCCATAGGCTTTCGCGTTTCCACAGTGATTCGGCGCAGATAAACACATAGTGGCACTGGGCGAGGGCGCCGGGTTGATATTTGCTGCCATTTGCTGATTGCACCATACGGCCGAGAAGATCGGCACGGCGGATATTGCCACTCAGGTAACGGTAACTGACATTTTTCTCGGCAATGGCGCCTTGATTGTCGAGCGGCGCTTCATACTGCCATTGGAATTGAATCGCTTTTTCTACGGGACGAGCCGCCACTAAATATGCGCAGGATAACGGCTCGATGGTTTCCATTAGGGCTTGCATGATTAATTGTCGGTCGATGCCGGGGAAATCGGCGAGGTACAGCTGTTGATCGGCAATGGCGTTATGTAACTTAAAGGCATCCAATACACGTTCTTGCCCTAAAAGCAGGGCTTTTAACCCTGTGGCCGATTGCGGCAGGGTAGGAAGGTTAAATTCAGGCGCGAGTGAGGATGATGGTATCAAGAGTGAATTCATATAAGCATTTACCATGAAAAGTTACCGCGATTTTACCATACCAAGACGGCAAGTCTCTTACTGTATAGGTGTTTTTGCGTTGGTTTACTCAGATATTGCTGAAAATTTGTGGGCTATTTGCCTGAAAAAACATCTTGGTGAACATAAGATGAGCATTTGACACAATATTGAAAAATTGCTGTTTACAAGCACCGATGATGCTTATATTATTTGCGCCATTCGGAGGGGTGGCAGAGTGGTTTAATGCACCGGTCTTGAAAACCGGCGTGGGTTTATAGCCCACCCAGGGTTCAAATCCCTGCTCCTCCGCCATATTTTACGGAAAAGCCATCAGCAATGATGGCTTTTTTGTTTGTGCCATTTGAACCCAGGGTTCCCTCATTCTAAGCGCAGCTCCTCTGCCATATTCCACGAAATGTCATCGGCGATGATGGATTTTTGTTTTGCCATTTAAACCTAGGTTCTGCATACGAAGCTTATCAGCTTCTTTTACTGCATTTGAGAGTCATTTGAGCAGCGCCAGCCCTACCAACTCAGTGTTGTTTGGCAGATAGGTGCACGCGGACTCGGTTGGGTGATACGAATACCAATTAGCTAAGGTTAACGCCCATTTACTTAAGCAAACTCGTATTTACCTTGGGGGTTTCTTCCCACCTTCTTAACTACTTATAAGTGCAGGCATCCACATCGCCAATTTGCCTTCACACGCCTTTAGTGCGCTTTGATTCGTGCGACTTTTTATTAAATGTCTATTTCGGCTATATAAAGTGGCTACTTTAAGGTGGTGGGGGCGAGTTAAAGGGACGTGTGTATTGAGCGCAGCGTGTTTGCGCCTAAGTAGCCATAAGTGCCACCTTAAGTGTGAATACAGGGACTTTTGGGTGAAGATTAGACGTTATTCGATGGTTTTATCGACGACTGGATATCAAATCGCCAATCAATTCAATTAATAATAAATTTAGGTTTACAACCTTAGGGGAGATAGCTATTATCTCGCTCGTTCGGAGGGGTGGCAGAGTGGTTTAATGCACCGGTCTTGAAAACCGGCGTGGGTTTATAGCCCACCCAGGGTTCAAATCCCTGCTCCTCCGCCATATTCTACGGAAAAGCCATCAGCAGTGATGGCTTTTTTGTTTTTGCCATTTGAACCCTAGGGTTCCTCATGCTAAGCGCAGCTCCTTCGCAATATTCCACCGATAAACTATCAGTAGTGATGGCTTTTTTGTTTTTGGCATTCCGGAAGTTGAACCCAAGATTCCTCATACTAAGTGCTGCTTCTCCGCCAGATTAAGTCTAAAGATCATCAAGCAATTTGCGTTCTTTTGGATTCTCAGGCTTCTATTCTATGGTGTTTAAAACTTGCGGCATTGAGCACACTCTTGGTTATTTGCCGTGAATGCCGAAACCAGTAGCGCCCTAAGTGCAGAATTTAAACTGGGTTAATGAGTCAGTTGTTCCTTTAAATATCATCTAGTTAACAATATTCATTTTATGCTTTGCGAAATGCCATTGTTGGGCTAAATTACCCTGATAACCTATATTCCGGTTGCGGTATCCTGATTTGACTAAACTTTCTTAGTCTACATTGGTAAAGGTGGATAAAAGTTGATATCGATATATTTAGTTGACGACCATGAGCTTGTAAGAACTGGGATCCGCCGCATCTTAGAAGATGAACGTGGGATCAAAGTCGTGGGAGAAGCGCCAGATGGCGAAACCGCGGTACAGTGGGCGAGACAAAATGAAGCCGATGTCATCTTAATGGACATGAATATGCCTGGGATGGGCGGGCTCGAAGCCACACGTAAGATTTTACGTTATCAGCCCCATGCCAAGATTATTGTATTAACGGTGCATACTGAAGATCCTTTCCCCAGTAAAGTGATGCAGGCGGGCGCGTCCGGTTATTTAACCAAAGGCGCGACACCTCCCGAAGTACTGCAAGCGATACGTCAGGTTTCCCGTGGTCAGCGTTATTTATCTCCAGAAATTGCCCAACAAATGGCATTGAGCCAATTCAATCCCGCCGATGAGAATCCGTTTAAAGCCTTGTCTGAGCGTGAGCTGCAAATTATGTTGATGATCACCAATGGTGAAAAGGTCAATGATATTTCTGAGCAGCTCAACTTAAGCCCCAAAACCGTTAACAGTTACCGTTACCGCTTGTTTGCGAAGCTTGGGATCAGTGGTGATGTGGAGCTGACTCGTTTAGCGATCCGCTATAAAATGTTAGATGCAGGCCATTTCTAATGGCCGCTTGTGTCAATGGTTCTAGCATTAATTAAGTGTTAGCTGTGAGTGTGAAGACGATTTATCAAGTTGTGTTGAAGACCGTGAGTAAAAGAGTGGGTGTGTAACGATGTCGACAGGTTTTAACGCCCAGAGTTTTTTACGCACGGTCTCATCCTCTGCTGGGGTTTATCGCATGTATGACGTCAAAGGTGACGTCATCTATGTGGGTAAAGCCAAAGATCTTAAGAAGCGCTTATCCTCCTATTTCCGTAAAAACCTTGGAAATGTGAAAACCCAGGCGCTGGTGTCCCATATCCATCATATCGATGTGACGCTGACCCACAGTGAGACCGATGCGCTGCTGCTTGAGAATGACTATATCAAGCAGTACATGCCCAAATACAATGTGTTACTGCGGGACGATAAGTCATACCCTTATATTTTCTTGAGCCAACACGAGCATCCACGCCTTGCATACCATCGTGGACCGCAGCGGGAGAAGGGCTATTACTTTGGGCCTTATCCGAATGGCGGCGCGGTGCGCGAAAGTTTGCACTTGATGCAAAAGTTGTTTCCTATCCGCCAGTGTGATGATCTCTATTATAAATCCCGCACTCGTCCCTGCCTGCAATACCAGTTATCCCGTTGCAGCGCGCCTTGCGTCGGTAAGGTCAGTAATGCGGAGTATGATGAGCAGGTTAAACTCGCCAGTTTGTTCCTTAAGGGAAAAGATAAGCAAGTCATCAGTGAACTCGTGGCTAAGATGGAAGAAGCCGCCGAGCAGCAAGCCTATGAGCAAGCCGCGCGCTTTCGCGATCAAATTATGGCGCTGCGCCGCGTGGCCGAGCAGCAAGAAGTCTCGGGTAATACCGGGGATATGGATGTTATCGGCGTACACTACGCCTCGGGTATCGCCTGTTTTCACCTGCTATTTATCCGCGAAGGTAAAATTTTTGGTAGCCGCAGCTATTATCCAACGGTGCCCGCGCAAACGGATATTGAAGAAGTCTTACGTTCCTTCCTGCTACAGTTTTATTTAAATGCCGATATTCAACGCACCATTCCTAAGGAAGTGGTGATAAGTCATCACTTTGAAGAACTGCACGAGTTAGAGGCGGCCGTCTCTGAGGCGTTAAACAAAAAGTTCAGCATCAAAACCAATGTGCGCGCCGACAGGGCAAGTTTTTTGCGCCTCGCGCTGACTAATGCCACTAATGCTGTGATGACGCGCCTGTCCCATAAAAACACTGTTGAACAGCGTTTTGTCTTGCTGGAGGAGATCCTCGAACTCAATGCGCCGATCCAGCGGATGGAGTGTTTCGATATCAGCCATACCATGGGGGAGAGCACGGTAGCCTCCTGCGTGGTGTTTAACCGCGAGGGACCACATAAGGCCGAATACCGCCGTTACAATATCGAAGGCATTACTCCCGGCGATGATTATGCCGCGATGAAACAAGCCATTAGTCGTCGATTTGATAAAATCGATGCCAGCGGCAAAATTCCTGACATCCTATTTATCGACGGCGGTCTAGGGCAGCTGCGTATCGCGCAGCAAATAGTGGATGAGAAATTCGTCAATTTAGATAAAGCGCCGCAACTGATTGGGGTGGCAAAGGGGGAGAGCCGTAAACCTGGGCTTGAAACCTTAATCTTTGGCGATACAGAAAGTAGCTTTTCCCTTGAAGATGACTCACCAGCGCTGCACCTTATTCAACATATTCGCGATGAGTCTCACCGCTTTGCGATTACAGGTCATCGCAATCGTCGCCAGAAAACCCGTAACACCTCGACGCTCGAATCCATTCCGGGCATTGGTCCTAAGCGGCGCAAGGCATTATTGCAACATCTTGGTGGTTTACAGGAAGTGAAGGGGGCGAGTGTGGCCGAGTTAGCGAAAGTGCCTGGTATTAGCATAGAAATGGCACAAACCATTCATGATGCATTGCGAGGGTGATAAATTTAAGGCAAGATTGGCGCTGCTTTTGACTAACTGGTTCGATCATGCCGTTTAACTTACCTATAGCATTAACCCTTTTTAGGCTTTTTTTACTGCCCATCTTTGTGGTGCTCTTTTATCTGCCTTACAGCTGGACTCCCTTCGTTGCTGCTTTTGTGTTTTGGCTTGCCGCCATTACCGATGCTTTGGATGGCTATGCCGCCCGTAAACTCAAGCAACTCACGCGTTTTGGGGCTTTTCTCGATCCGGTTGCCGATAAACTGATGGTAATCACCGCGCTGGTGTTATTAGTGGATCAATATGCCAATATTTGGTTAACGTTGCCGGCACTGTTTATGATTGGTCGTGAAATTGTGATTTCTGCCCTGCGTGAATGGATGGCTGAATTAGGTAAGCGCGGGACGGTTGCGGTTTCTTGGATCGGCAAATATAAAACGGCGGCGCAGATGGTGGCGATTATTGGCCTGATCTGGCAATACAACCCACTAATGATCCAAGCCGCATTTGTGCTGTTATATATCGCTGCCGTGTTAACCTTCTGGTCAATGATGAGCTACATTTTAGCCGCCTGGAAAGATTTAACGGCCGAATAGCACAATAAAAGATCAAAGAGATTATTTAGTGCGCAAGCAGTAAGTTATCGATAAAACAGCGGTTGACACTGCATCGTAAATAGGTAGAATGCCTCCCCGTAGACGAGAGACGAAGTGAAAACAAAATCTTAACTCTGCGTGATGCGACATTAGCTCAGTTGGTAGAGCGATACCTTGCCAAGGTATAGGTCATCGGTTCGAACCCGATATGTCGCTCCAATCTAAATGATTGGAAAGATGGCGCGATGGCAGAATGGCTATGCTGCGGATTGCAAATCCGTCGATCTCGGTTCGACTCCGGGTCGCGCCTCCATAATTAAGATATTAATGACACGATTCCCGTCGTTAATATAAAGAGTTTGCCCGAGTGGTGGAATCGGTAGACACAAGGGATTTAAAATCCCTCGCTGGTAACAGCGTGCCAGTTCAAGTCTGGCCTCGGGTACCATGATTATAATGGTGACAGCTCAAAGCGAGCTGAAGCGGTAAACTTCGTTATCTATAGATTGAAATATAACTAGAAGAGCGAAGCAAAGAGTTAACAATATCAATAGCAGTGCTTGCGATATTAAGAGTTTGCCCGAGTGGTGGAATCGGTAGACACAAGGGATTTAAAATCCCTCGCTGGTAACAGCGTGCCAGTTCAAGTCTGGCCTCGGGTACCATTATTCTTAGTGAATAGTAAATAAGCCTCGACATTAGTCGGGGCTTTTTTGCATCTACGGCTCTGATTTTTGGGTTTTGGTTTAAAGTGCCGTTTCTAACTTCTTCGCTAGAGCCACGGCTTCGCGCTTGCCACTTTTGTTACAGGCATTAGTCCTGCCTTATAACCTACTTATTTCTCAACTTTATTGCTCCACATTGAGCTTGATAGTATCAAACTGAGCTCGTGTAGGCTGCGTTTGAACGCTAAGGCTTATTGCCAAAGTGATGTCGTTACCTTGTCCCATAAAAAAGCCCCGTGGTTTTCACGAGGCAATTTTACACATCCGCAATACTACTCATTTATCGCTTGTTTAAGCGCTGTCGCGGCCTTAAAGCTTGGCTGGTTAAAGCCTGCAATCTCAATCGTCTCGCCAGTTTGCGGGTTTCGACCCAATTTAGGTAAATGATAACGTAATTCGAAGGTGCCAAATTGTGGCAGGAAGACTTTTTCACCTTCGCTTAAGGCGATATGGATCTGTTGTAGGATCTGTTCGACAACAGGTTTAGTGCTGGCCTGGGACTGTTCAAGCGAAGTGGCGATACGTTGGATAAGTTGTGCTTTGTTCATTGAAACCTCTGAATTCAGCGAAAGAGCAGGAAAGGGGAGTTATAACAAGCCCGGGATCAGATTGAAAGCCTAGGTTTACCAAAGCGGCTTAACTGCTGCTTTATTGGTTAGCGGTGGCAACTCACCTTTTATTTTGAAACGTAAATACGCCTCAGATAAGCAGCGTTAGGGGCTAAGTTGGCCTGTAGCGTTTAGATCTAAAGTGGACGTTAAAGGATAAAGCCTTTTAACACTGATATTTATGACTGTTCGATGTTTGACATGGTGTAATAAATGGCATTGCTTTAGCACTTATAAACAACATATTAGCCACAAAGCGCCCTTGCGGGCGCTGTTAGAGGTGGAGCTAAGCGTAGGAATAATGGTTGGACTTATCGCGGAGTTAAGAAAATAACGTTTCTTCCAATGTGCGCCCTTTCAGCAGCATCTTATATTGCCAATGCTGCTGCTTAAACAGGGCGAGTAGGGCGGTTTCAAACTCATAATGGCGATTTGCCGTGTCATCCAATTGGATAACAAATACATGAGTTTGTTTTGAGGTGATATTCACTACACCGGCTATTTGACCTACGGCTTGGATGAGCGCTT
This sequence comes from Shewanella sp. BC20, assembly GCF_003129585.1. Lineage (NCBI taxonomy): Bacteria > Pseudomonadati > Pseudomonadota > Gammaproteobacteria > Alteromonadales > Shewanellaceae > Shewanella > Shewanella sp. BC20. The sequence goes on from NZ_NHRI01000020.1 coordinate 35,965, forward strand.
CACTGTCGCAGCTTTCCATGGTGAGGGTGAGATATTCACTGCCGCTATTGGATGAGCGCATTGAAATCGATTGGCCCAGCTCACCTTTATCTAGATACAGCACTTGGTCACAGAGCTTCTCGAGCTCGTCCAAGTTGTGAGAGCTGATCACAAAGGTGGTTGTGGGCGACAGCGTTCTGACGAGTTCACGGATTTTCTTCGCATTGGCAGGATCGAGTCCTGCGGTTGGCTCATCGAGTAATACCAGTTTAGGCGAGCCGATTAAGGCTTGGGCAATCGCCACACGTTTACTCATTCCATGGCTCAGGCTCGGTGGCTTTTGCTGCGCCACCTCGGCTAAGTCCACTAAATTCAGCACTCGCAGGGCTTCTTGATTTGCCTGCTTGCTATCCATCCCTTGAAGACGCGCAAAGAAGCTTAACTGACTGATAATGTTCAAATTGGGATCGAGCGTCGCATCCTGTGGCAGGGCGGCAATTTGCCCTAATAATGCTGGACTATTTGGCGCTTCTCCCAGAATACGAACCGTGCCCGCGCTTGGGGTGAGGTAACCACAAAGTAGGCTAAATAGCGTGGTTTTACCTGCACCGTTAGGGCCAACCAAGGCGATGGGCGCTCCCGATTCGAGGGTTAAGTTAACGTTATTGAGCGCTTTTTTACTGCCATAGTGTTTGGACAGTCCTTGGCATTGAATGAGGATCATAGTTGACTCCTTTGTATATAAACGCGGCCAAGGAAGAGGGCGAATGCGGTTTGTAATAGGGGGATTGGTGCGTAGGCAAAACTATTGAGTCCATTGGTGTTGACCATGTTCGACAGTTGAGCGCCAGGCAATATCCATTGTAAGCCTTCAAATAAGCTGGATTGATTACCCAAAATCAACAGTGCAATCGAGACGACTGTCCACAAGATGGTGGCGAGCACCATGGCCTGTCTTGCCGTGTTGGCATAAAGGGACAATAGGGTCATGACCGCGGTAAAGGGTAAAATCACGATAAGCAAGTTGATGCCGACCAAGGCACCCGAAGTTAATGCGGGTAATAACAAGCCGATATCACGAGTGAGAGCCAGCGCTATGGTGGCGAGGATAGTCAATAAGATCAGTAGACCTTGGATCAAGATTTGCCCCAAAAAGCGGCCGAAGAGTAGGCTGTCTTTGCTGGTTCTTAGGGTATAGAAGCGCAATGTGCCGCGGGATTTGTCTGAGGAGAACTGATCGGCGGCAATCAAAATACTGAACATGGGAAACAGATACAGCGCAAAGCACCAGAAGATAGCCATTTCCGCCACGGGCCAGTCAAACAGCACATTGAGTGCTTGGCTGCCTAAGAGACCGTCGATCAGATCTTTAATATTGGGCTGCATCAATAGGGTCGAAGCGCCTTGGATGGGATAGAGCAATAGCATGCCCCACACTAATGCAAAGGCGATAAGGGCGATAATCCCGCGAAGGTTAAATAGAAATTTGCGACATTCAAAGCCAGCGATCAAAAGCATGTTGTTGAATGTACTGGGAGCGTTTGGTGTCATTCGCTGTCTCGTCAGTGAGTGGGCGGACAAACTTTCACGTTAGTCATCATTAAGAGCGACCATTCGCGAAAGTCGTCCGCGCGTTTAGGATAAAGAAGCGATAAGCGAGTCTAACTTATTTTTAAGTTCAGCTACTTGCTCTTCAAGCTGCGTGACTCTCGCTTCCAGTTGTTGTCTATCCTGCTCGTTTAGCGGCTGGGCATCTGCATTTGTGGCACTGGTAAATGACGCGGCGCTGACCTGCTCAGCACCTTGGGAGAATAGCTCAGTGTAACGGCATTCACGCTTACCCGGTTCCCGTGGCAGTTGGGCTAGCACGGGTTTATCTCGCTCCATCAATTGCTTAATGCAGGCTTCCACTTCGAGCACATCTTTAAAGTCATGTAGCCTGTTGCTGCGGGTACGCAACTCCCCCGGCGTTTGTGGGCCGCGAAGCAGCAGCAAGCAGACAATAGCTAGCGCCGCGCTGGAAAGTTGTAACTCGCTAAATTCGGTGTTGCAGAATCTGTGCTTGTATTTGACGACTCGGCTGCCAAAGCCGGATTGCTCGCTGATAAGTCGCTTTTTATTCAATGAATCGAGGGCGTCTTGAACCTGCGCTTCGCTTAAGTCCAATACGGGATCGCGGCTGGTTTTTTGATTACAGGCGAGGGTCAGGGCATTGAGTGAAAGAGGGTATTGCTCTGGGGTGGTGACTTCTTTTTCAAGTAGACAACCGATAACTCTGGCTTCGTGTAACGTGAGTTCCATATAAGCTCCAAAGAAAAAAGCATGGCTTTGTTATAACAGAGCCATGCTTAATATCCTAGCGCTTGTCGGTAAACTGAGGTTTAAGGCAAACTATTTGTACAAATAAAGCACGAACATGGGGGCAAGAGAGTGCTAAGTCCCGTATTCGGTTGACTATTCTGCCCAATCAGTCTGCTTCAGTCAGACGTAAGCCATCATCATCGATGCTTAACTTGCCCGCTTTAAACAGGCCGCCGATGCTCTTCTTGAAGGCTTTTTTGCTCATGCCGAGTTGCTCGTAAATCACTTCGGCATCGGTTTTATCGGTCAGCGGTAAGAATCCACCCGCTTGCTTAAGTTTCACTAAGATAATGTGCGCGTGCTTATCGAGCTCTTGCTTACTGCCTTGTTGCAAGACCAAATCGATTTTGCCATCGCGGCGAACTTGTTTGATAAAGCCTTTCACTCTTTGGCCAAAACGCAGCTTTTGGAACACTTCATTTTGGTAAATCACGCCCCAGTGGGCATGGTTAATAATGGCTTTGTAGCCTAAATCTGTGGTGCCACCGATATATAAGTCAACCTGTTGACCCACTTCGTACTGAGCTGGAGTTTTATCGAGGAACTTATCAATTTTTGATGAGGCGACAATACGTTCATCCGCGCGGTTAACATGCACGTAAACGAGGTAAGAGCGGCCTTCTTCGATAGGTTTATGCTGCTCGCCAAAGGGCAGTAGCAGATCTTTATCTAATCCCCAGTCTAAAAATGCCCCGTAAGGACCCGTTGCCACGGCTTTTAGATAGGCAAACTCACCGACTTGCGCAAGTGGTCTGCGCGTAGTGGCAATGACGATATCTTCAGAGTCCAGATATAAAAAGACCTCTAGCCAGTCACCGACTTGGCAATCTTTTGGGGTGGCTTTGTTGGGCAGTAACACTTGGCCAAATTCGTGGGCATTTAAATACACACCGAAGCTGACTTGTTTTACCACCTCAAGTTTGCAGGTTTTTCCTATCTGTACCATGTAGCTCTCTATCTATAGATGTCATTCGGCGGTGATTATAACCGCTTTATCCGTAAACGGCAGCTTCCAGTTCGGCTTTTAGGTTTGCACTTTAGGATTAATGGCTTAGTGAGCGTTAAAAATCATGCCGGCGCTGCGATTGTTAGCCATTTATACTGCAAGACTATTAAAAAATATTGAACGTATTAAAAGTAGGATTATTCACTAAGTTATTAATTTATCGCAATTAACCCTACATGGGGATGCCATCCCTGTTAATGGGGTGTTTGTTATATTTTAATGAAAAATATTAAATGAGATTCTTGCTTGCATTCTGTGACATTGCGCGGTTTAATTGCGCCGTTTAACGACTTCGCTCGTTACAGACATGACAAATATTACGTGAGTTGTAATGGTTTTATGGTTCACAGGTCATTAACCGTGTAACGTACAATTTATAATGGTTACATGGGGTTAAGAGGAATTGTTTAGCTAATGCACAAGCATCCATTTTTTGCTCTTTGCCTAAAAGCATCACAATGTCAGCGCTCAATCGTTGTGCCCTATGACGATACCAGCCTTAAACATCTCACGTTAATCCGTATCAATTCTGGCCGCGAAGAAGCCAACAGTCCCCTGTTACAATAATCTTGCCTGTTATTAGGTGCGCTCGGTCTTGCCTGGCCACTTAATATGTAATGTTGTTCCTTTAGTGTTACCTGTAGTTGTAGACATGCTTGACCCTCTTTTTAATGAATTTGGGGTATTCGGCTGTGATGCAACGCCTAACGTTAGGGTTTTGGGTGTTTTTTAACCTCAAAGCGCGCTAAGGTTAATGCCATTGGTGAGAAACCTTGGCGATAAAAGGTGATATGAACGCAATCTCCTACCATCGCCAGTGTAATAAGAATATGGGGTTTACCCCGGCTGCGTTAAGGAAAAACGCATCAATGTCACCTCTGCTGGGTTGATTTTGCTGCATTAAACAGGGTGAATTCATCCTAATTGTATGTCAGGTAAACATATGTTTTACCTGGGTTTGTCGAACGGGCGGTCGCGCAAGAATGCCGTGGCCGTTTAACCCATTTTTTTATAGACGGGCTAAATAAAAATGAATGATTGGTCTATTGATGCTGCTCGTGCTGGGTACAACGTTACCCACTGGAGCCAAGGGTTTTATGGGATCAGCGACCAAGGTGAGGTGACTGTGTCGCCGGATCCTAAGAATCCTGATCACAAGATTGGCTTAAATGAGCTAGCAAAAGACATGGTTAAAGCAGGGGTCGCTTTACCTGTATTAGTTCGTTTCCCGCAAATTCTGCACCACAGAGTGAACAGTTTGTGCCAAGCATTCGACCAAGCGATACAAAAATATGAGTATCAGGCGGACTATTTGCTGGTTTACCCCATTAAAGTAAACCAACAAAAAACTGTGGTAGAAGAGATCCTTGCGAGCCAAGCATCAAAAGAAGTTCCACAATTAGGCCTAGAAGCCGGCAGTAAGCCAGAATTAATGGCTGTATTAGCCATGGCGCAAAAAGCCAGTTCAGTGATCGTGTGTAACGGTTACAAAGATAACGAATACATTCGTTTAGCCTTAATTGGTGAAAAGTTAGGCCATAAGGTCTACATCGTTTTAGAAAAACTGTCTGAGCTGAAGATGGTGTTGGCCGAGTCTAAGCGTTTAGGGGTGAAACCTCGCTTAGGTCTACGTGCTCGCCTTGCCTTCCAAGGTAAAGGCAAGTGGCAAGCCAGCGGTGGCGAAAAGTCTAAATTCGGTTTATCTGCGGCGCAGATTTTAACTGTGGTAGATCAGTTAAAAGAAAACGACATGTTGGATTCGCTGCAGTTATTGCACTTCCATTTAGGTTCGCAAATCGCCAACATCCGCGATATTCGTCAAGGTGTGAGCGAAGCGGCGCGTTTCTACTGTGAATTACGTGAGTTAGGCGCCAGCATTAACTGCTTCGACGTCGGCGGTGGTTTAGCGGTGGATTACGACGGCACTCGTAGCCAAAGTAACAACTCAATGAACTATGGCTTAAGTGAATACGCGAACAACATCGTGAACGTGCTTACCGATATCTGTAATGAATACGAGCAACCAATGCCACGTATTATTTCAGAATCTGGCCGCCACTTAACGGCGCACCACGCTGTGTTGATCACCGATGTGATTGGTACTGAAGCTTATCAGGTAGAAGAAATCCAGCCGCCAGCGGAAGAGTCGCCACAACTGCTGCACAACATGTGGCAATCTTGGACCGAGATCAGCGGCCGCGCCGATCAACGTGCACTGATTGAGATTTACCACGATAGCCAAAGTGACCTGCAAGAAGCGCAATCGCTGTTTGCTTTAGGTCAATTAAGCTTGGCGGAACGTGCGTGGGCTGAGCAGGCTAACCTGCGTGTATGTCACGAAGTTCAAGGTTTGTTAAGCACTAAAAACCGTTACCACAGACCGATTATCGATGAGTTAAACGAAAAGTTAGCCGATAAGTTCTTCGTTAACTTCTCTTTATTCCAATCGTTACCGGATGCTTGGGGTATCGATCAGGTGTTCCCTGTGCTGCCATTGTCTGGTTTAGACAAAGCGCCAGAGCGCCGCGCAGTGATGCTGGACATCACCTGTGACTCTGACGGTATTGTTGACCAATACGTAGATGGCCAAGGGATTGAAACCACGCTGCCCGTTCCGGCTTGGAGCGCTGAAAGTCCTTATCTAATGGGCTTCTTTATGGTCGGTGCCTATCAAGAGATTTTAGGTGATATGCACAATCTGTTTGGTGATACCAACTCTGCTGTGGTCAGCATCGAAGAGAACGGTATGACCAACATTGAGTCGGTCCTTGCCGGTGATACGGTTGCTGACGTACTGCGCTATGTTAACTTAGACGCCGTTGACTTTATGCGTACTTACGAAGAGTTAGTGAATCAGCACATTGCCGAAGACGAACGCGCCCAGATTTTAGAAGAACTGCAAGTGGGCCTAAAAGGTTACACTTATTTAGAAGATTTTTCTTAATATTGAGTGTGTTAAAAAAGTCAGCCTAGGGACACTTAGGCTGACTTTTGTTTTTTATAGCCGGTTGCTTTTTGCTAGTGCTTTGCAAGGCTGTCACCTTGTAAATGCAAACTCGGTGGTTTTATTGCGGCGTTAGTCGTGTAAAAATAGCCGCGCGAAATTGATGGGTTACCAGTCTTAAAATGCGTGCGTTCACTTAAGTCAGCGTTGCCAGCGAACCATTAATGACTGTTATACCAATAGATGCCCAAACACAGGGATAAGATGAGGCGAACGGTTTGATGTTTTTTGAAGGCGCGGAAAAAAAGCTTGAGATCAGACTCACTCCCAAGATGGCGTCATTACGCCAACGAGAGTACGGCTTTTGGTCAACCTTAGTGGCCTGCGCCAATGCGGAAATCCTGTCCACAATCAGTAATCATGCCTGCGATGCCTATCTGCTGAGTGAATCTAGTCTGTTCGTCTGGGATGATAAAATTCTGCTACTCACCTGCGGTAATAGCACGCTGGTTGATGCCGCCTGCCATTTTATCAACGCCGTAGGCGTGGAGCACATCGCCGCGCTCTGTTATCAGCGCAAGAATGAATACCAAGCTGAGCTACAAAGCACGAGCTTTGCGGACGATATCGCTAAGTTGCGAACCTTGATCCCCGGCAAAGCCTTTCGAGTGGGCCATTTAGACTCACATCATCACTATTTGTTTTGTAGTGACAATCAGTTTTGTACTGGCGATCTGTTTTGTACAGGCAACCAAGTTATGCCCTCAACCGAGACTTGCCTTGAACTGATGATGTACCACATCCGTGGCGAGCTTGCCGATTATCTCAAGCTGCCAACACAAACTGAGCAGGGGATTTATCAACGGCTTGAATTTCAGCAACTCTTTCCCGATTTTCAGTTTGATATGCATTGTTTTCAGCCAGCTGGTTTTTCGTTGAATGCGATACGTGGGACAGACTATGTTACCTTGCATATCACCCCATCGATGGGGCAAGGGGAGCATTCCTATGTGAGCTTCGAGACTAATCTCGATTTAGCGACTTACCCCCATCCCGTTGTGGCGCGATTAGTCAATGGATTCTTCCCAACGAGTTGGGACTTGATTGGTTTTAATCAGCCTATCGTTACCGAAGGATTCCCTGCTCATCTGTGTCTAGGCCAAGCCGTGGTCACCACAGCATCAGGTGGGGAGATTATTTTTAGTCATTATCAATTACTCAAAACCCAAGTATTACAGCCTGAGTTTATGTAGTGGCAAACTCTGGTGAGCTCGCCATTGCTGCTTGAGTCCATCTTGTACCATGCTTAAGCGCTGGATAATCAATAAAAAGCTAAGGTTAACGGCCCTGGCTTTTTTATTGACGGCTTAATAACAGAGCAGCGAATTGCGAGTTAGGCATGGTAAACTTGCATTATTAGCGGATTGCACCGATGGCAATCATTGTGCGCTTGTAAAAGGAAACCCTATGACAGATCTCAGTGATATTCGCCGCGAATACACCAAAGGCGGTCTAAGACGCGCCGATTTACCCCAAAATCCCATGCAACTATTCGAGTTATGGATGACGCAAGCTCGCGATGCCGAGTTGAGCGATCCCACGGCGATGTGTGTTGCCACCGTCGACGAGCATGGTCAGCCCTATCAGCGAATTGTGCTGTTAAAGCGCTTCGATGACACAGGATTTGTGTTCTTCACTAACCTAGGTAGCCGAAAAGCGCAGCAGATCGCAGCCAATAATAAGGTGAGTTTACATTTTCCCTGGCATCCGATTGAACGCCAAGTATCGATTCTCGGTGAGGCGCAGCCACTCTCTACCGCCGAAGTGCTGAAATACTTTATGACCCGTCCTAAGGATAGCCAGATTGCGGCTTGGGTGTCACAGCAGTCGAGCAAACTGAGCGCGCGACAAGTGCTCGAAGGTAAGTTCTTTGAAATGAAAGCCAAATTTGCCAAGGGCGATGTGCCCTTACCGAGTTTTTGGGGCGGCTACTTAGTCAAACCCTCGAGTATCGAGTTTTGGCAGGGCGGGGAGCACAGGCTGCACGATCGTTTTCTCTACACTCGCCAAGCGGATGAATGGGTCATTGACCGTTTAGCACCTTAATGGTCTTTAGGAGCGTAAGCGTGGGACAGTATAAGATTTGGGTCGATGCCGATGCCTGCCCAAACCCGATTAAAGAGATTTTATTTCGCGCGGCAGAACGTAAGTCGCTGCCGCTAGTGCTGGTGGCGAACCAAATGCTGAGGGTGCCACCATCGCCTTATATCAGCCAAGTGCGAGTCGGCTCAGGTTTTGATGTGGCAGATCAATACATTGTCGACCATGTTGAGGCTACGCATTTAGTGATCACCGCCGATATCCCGTTGGCGGCGCAAGTGATTGAAAAGGGCGCGCTGGCACTTAATCCCCGCGGCGAACTCTACACTACGGATAATATTCGCCAAAAACTGACGATGCGCGATTTTATGGAAGACTTACGTTCATCGGGCGTGCATACCGGTGGTCCTGATGCCTTATCGGCGGCGGATAAACAGGCTTTTGCCAATAGTTTAGATAAGTGGCTGGTGCGAGTTTAACGATAGTTAACTAGTCGCTAAACAAGAAAAAGAGTATCTTTAGCGAGGCTTAGGTGATCTTTGTCACAGATTGCCTAAGGATACGGCGGGGACTTCTGTGTCACAGGGTGACCGCCTTGCCTTAACTCTCACTGATTGAGGATGGATACGATGAAAAAATGGATAGGAATTGCAGCATTATCGACGCTGGTTAGTTTTAGCTGTGCGGCCCAGTGGCAAGTAATGGAGCAGGACTCTCGAGTCAGCTTCGTGTCGGTAAAAAAGGGTGATATCGCTGAGGTTCATCACTTTAAGCAACTCAATGGTGTCCTTAAGGATAATGGTCAATTTGAATTAACCATTCCCCTGATGAGTGTGGCGACTGGTATCGATGTGCGCGATGAGCGTATGCAAAACCTGCTGTTTGAAGTGTCCTTGTATCCCGAGTTGAAGTTAAGCTCGCAGGTGGATACCAAGATGCTGAAAGATCTAGCCGTCGGTGAGACTAAAGTTGCCGACATCGATGGGAAAATTTCCCTCCATGGAAAGCAACAAACGAAAACTTTTTCGGTAATTTTAACCAAAGTATCTGATAATAAACTGATGGTTAGCAGTTTTCAGCCGATAATAGTCAATGCTAATGAGTTCGATTTGGTCTCGGGTGTGGATAAATTGCGTGATATTGCAGGTTTATCTAGTATTAGCCAAGCCGTTCCTGTGTCGTTTGTACTAACCTTAACAAAGTAACAGCGATAAGATTGGTTTAGATCAATACGTCAGCTCTCCTGTTCGCGATATGGTTAGCGAGTGGCTGACGTGCAAATCTTTATATCGACCACTTTAGATGTGGGTTTTGTTTTTTCAGTGTCGCCTTTGGCGATAGATTTTGGTGTGTGAAGGGTAAAAAATGGTCACAGATAAAGACGGTTACATGCATTTGATCCAGTATTTGACTGAGCATCTTGGCTTGTTCGAAACGCCCGATACCCAAACTGTGTCCGACGATACTGTGATGGAGTTGTTCGAAGAGCAATTATCCGCACAGATTATTATGGTCTGCGGCCAAAATCCTTCCCTCTCTTTTGCTGAACGAAACACCATTATCCGTGAGGTCGATGCGATTGTGTACGATCTTGAGGAAATCTTAGCCTCAGTGGCGAATCATAGAGCCACGCCAGAGCAAACGCTGTTTATCACCGAGTTTTCTGGCCTTATCAAGAATTTGTTCGATCAAGAAATCTCAAAAATTCAAGTCCATGTGTAATACCTTCGCTTAAGCTTAGGATTAACCTCATCTCTTGGGTTAGTCCTATCTGTTAGTTTGTTAGCTAGTTACTTACTTTGTTAGTTATCCCTCATCATTACTTCACTTTTAATGTGTAACTCCAGCCAAGTGGGTTGTTTGGGCACCAGTCGATGCCTTTCGTGCAGGCTTTGAAGGTGTGAAGTCATATCGCGCAATGCTTACGCATGCCTTGCGAAACTTACAATCTCATCTCGTAATCACCTGCTATCGCATCAGTTTCCCGCAAGTTTGAGTAAAATAATTCCCACTTTTCAAGCATCTTCATTTACAGGGTATATCTTTACTCTATAGCCGTATTTTCTCGTTCGGTATCAAGGGAGATGCATAATGCTAACCATACGTCCAAGCTATGCCGAAGATATGCTGACCATTGTGGTGTCGGGTCAAGTCACCCATGGGGATATTGAAGCCTTACTGTTTCCCGCGATTGAGGCCAAGTTGCAGGATCATGCGAGTCTTCGCTTGTGGTACGAGTTCAGCCCTGACTTTATTGGCATTACCGTGGGCGCACTCTGGGATGATGCTTTACTCAGTGTGTTTCATTTTAGTGATTTCTCGCGGGTGGTGATGATTGCGGACATGCAAAGGCTGGGGGCTATGGTCAATACACTGGCTTTTATGTTGCCCTGTCCGGTGAAGGTTTTTAGCGAACATGAGCGCGCGCTGGCAAAAGCTTGGTTGGACGAAGCGAAAGTGGCAGAGGTGTAACGGCTGTAACCATTGTGTGTTAACTTGTGACTATTCCTTATTTTTTCATTGGCTTAATTGCTGTATTTGCCCTCAGCTTAGTGTTTTTCGGCTCTTTTCCTTCGCTTTTGTGCTATCACTAGCCCCTACATCGACCAAGGTGATGGGCTCAAAGTGGCTTGTCCGTCATCGTTCAGATAAGGAGTGAGGATGTTAAAACATCAAAGTGTCGGTCGCTGCACCACATTATTGCTAGGCGCCATTATCGCAAGTTTGAGCCTTGCTGGTTGCGGTAAAGTCAGTGAAGAGATGCAAACGCCTGCGCAGAGCGCAGCATCTACTGACACTAAGGCGATTATTGGTCAATCAGAGAAGATGCGCTTATTGGCCGCACAACTGGATTTTCAGGCAAGAATTGATACGGGCGCGGCGAACACCTCATTACATGCCATCGATCTGCAAGTTGAAGGCGGTGCATCCGACAAGATGCAGGATAACATTGGTAAGACATTGCATTTTACCACCGAAAATGAGGCGGGCGAGCAGCGGCGCTTAGCGGCGAAAATCCTAAAGACCACCACAGTGAATAACGCTCAAGGCAGTGAAGTCCGCTATTTGGTCGAGTTGGACATTGGTTTTGAGGGCCAACACCGTCTGGTTGCCGTTAACCTACGTGACCGAAGCCATATGGATTACAAATTACTGATCGGGCGTAATTGGTTAGCGGGCCGTTATGTTGTCGATGTGGCCGAGAAACGTCTTATTGGCCCGACAGCGTTTATCAAAGTGAAAGAAGTCGGGCTGACCTTTAAAACGCGCATCGATACGGGGGCGGTTGAAAATTCCCTGCATGCGATTGATCTCAAGATTGACGATGAAGATCCTACCAATATGGATAACAACATTGGTAAATGGCTTAATTTCACTACCGAAAATGAGCGTGGTGAGGACATGCGGTTAAGGGCTCGGATTGTCGATACTTCGCTTATCCGTAACGCGCAGGGGAGTGAAGTGCGTTATATGGTCGAATTGACCTTAGGCGAACCGGGACATGAGTACCCCGTCAAAGTGAATCTTAAGGATCGCAGTCAAATGTCTAATAAACTCTTAATTGGCCGTAATTGGCTACAGGGCCATTATCTGGTGGATGTGACCCTCGGTAAGTCGAGCGACTAGTCTGTCTCGATGGGCTTGCACTTAGCCGTGGTTATACCGCAGCTAATGGCCAGTGGCACTCAATCAGAGTGCCACGATTGAGCTCACTCTCTACCTTAAGCTCACCATGTAACTCTTCTTTTATCCAAAGATTAATGCAAGTCAGTGTGCCAATACATTGGTTTTGTTGCATTTCTTGTTTTAGTTGCTCAAGGTGCGCGACTGATATCCCGACACCATTGTCCTTAAGCTGCATCTGAAACTCGCCGTCTTTCTTTTCAAGCGTTAATGCTAAGGTTCTGTTTTGAATATGCTCTTTAAAGGCATGATGCAAGGTGTTGTTAATAAGCCGATAGAAAAACTGCAAATATTGCCAAGCATTGCCATCGACCACTAATTGCTCGTCGCACTCTAGATTGACCTTAACCTGAGTTTTCAGCAGTTGTGGCTGTAATAAACTCAATAATTGATTGATAAACTGAGCTAAATGCAGCGGGCGTATCTCACTATGTTGATCGGTAAACAGCTGCGATATATGCCTGAGTCTGGCCGCTTGTTGGCTCATCAATTGCACCACTTGGGCTTGGTGGCTGTCATCTTCCTTGTGGCGCACTTGGCAGATCTGTGCGAGAAGTTTGTCCTGCTCTTGCATCATTTGGCTCATGACGTCGGCTAGGAAATTCTGCATCAGTTTCTGACTTTGTTGTTTGCTTAGGTTGAGTTGGATTTGCTGATTGATCTCGGCTTGAATTGCCGCGAGTTGTTCCCTGAGCTGGCTGCTTTCTTGCTGCGAGAGTTGGGTCTTGCGCTGTTCATCTTTTAGCTGGGCTAATTGCGATTGCAGCAACTTTTCTTGTTCTTTTTCTTGGCGTTTTTTCAAGTCCACATTAAAGCCAATGGCACCGACGCCCATGGAATTATCCTCATCGTCGCGAATATCGAATTTACTCATTTGATAAATAACCTCGCCGCGAAGGGAGGGAATGGCTTCTTCGAAATGTAGGGCATCGTGGCTATGGGTGACCCTTTGGTCGTTCTGTTGATACTGTTGCGCGAGTGAGTTTTGGAACAGATCAAAGTCGGTGGCGCCGATGATCTTGCGCCGCTCAATCCCTAAGACTTCGCAGTATTTGTTGTTCACTAAGGTATATCTGCCGTTTAGGTCTTTGATGTAAATGATGGTGGATGAGAAATCGAGTAAGGATCTTAATTGTTCCTTGCGCTGATTTAACTCCTGCTGAAAATGCTGTTGAGTCAGTAATTGCTGCTCAAGGGCGAGATTACTGGCATCTAGACTGGCCATGGCGACTTCAAGCTGTTGGGTGCGGGATAAGAAGCTTTTCGCCAGTAGGCCGACCTCATCGTGCCGCTCCTTGGCTTTTAATTCGATAGAGGCCGAATCATTGCGTTTGAGTGCCTGCACCATCTCCATAATGGGGGCGATAATTAATCTATGTTGCAATAAAAACAGCAGGATAAGGCCGAGCATCTGAATTAATACGAGGGAGAGGCCGACTTTTTCGATCAGTTTTTTGGCCGTGTCCTGTAATGGGGCGATGGGCGTGACGACCAGAATTTTCCAGTAGGTGTGGGGCATTAAAAACACCGACACCAATGATGGGCCCTTGAGGATAGGATCCATAGTCAAGGAGACCGAGGCGATTCGTCTAGGTGTTAAGAACTGGTTTTTAGCATTGTCATTGACTATGGCGGAGAGCATCTCCCGCTCACTGTTGTTGCTTAGGCGGGTGAGATTGTCCATTTGCTCTTGGGTAAACACACGTTCTGCCACGGCTTGCTCGATAAAACTACGATCGGCTAAGTGCAGTGCCGAGGCTATCGGGCTAAAGGCGGCTTCGGTTTTTGCCAACTCGTCGAAGGTCTGTAGGGCATGGTTAGGATTTTGGGCCGATTGCGGCAGATTATCGCTATTCGGCGAGGCTAAAATTTGGTTTTGATGGTCTAGGGCTATCACGTAGCCACTGACATCTAACATGGTATTGCGTAAGAGCTGATTGAGTTTTTCTAGGCTGATGTCGGTTGTTGCCGCCCCAATAAACTGATGTTCCATCCACATGGCACCCGATGCGGTCACCATAGGTTCGTGGGTGGTGGGATCGACATAGGATTTAGACCAAAATATTTTCCCGACGGGAAAATAGCGGGTCGGTCGATACCATTCTTCGGTGTGGTAGCTTGGAAAACTATCATCGTTATAACTGTTTATGGCGACGAGTTCGCCGTGAATATTGTGTGACCAGAATAAGCTGTCGCGAAACTTTTGCCGATCAAATGCCCCTGGCTCGGGCCAAATCCCGCCACCTGAAATAATCGCCTTTTGATTTTCAATCGAGAGTAAAACCGGAATGCTTTTACTGAGCTGCTCGGGTTCGTAACGGTACAGCATGGCGATTTGACTGATGGCATTGACCTGATTCTCCACTTGGGAGGTCATTTCCTGCAACTTGGCAATGATAATCTGGCCATGGTTTTGATTGAGTAGGGTTTGTTGCTCGCTGATTTGCTGGGTCTGTATGTTGAGAATGACCCAAGCCGTGCTAAAGATCAGTATGCTGGCGATCAGCAGTTGGATCAGACTGAGTTTAAACGGCAGGCTCTTTTGCCATTGGGTTAACGGTGCTTGAGGCTCAATGAGAGGCCGCTTATCCATGTTCGTCGCATTCCGAATGCCGTTATCATTGAGCCAGTTTAGCGTTTTTTCGCCTATTTGCCATTGGCTTAAATCAAAGTTCGCGTAGAGCTTTCGGTGAGAAATATTGACAGCGACAGCTAAAAATGAGGCAGACCTTACGTCTGCCTCATAAAGATTACTTATACAGTGATGGTTTATTCGAACCGCTGAGGATGGGCACAATAAACAGTAACAGTGCGACCAGATAACCACTAAAGGCTACCACCATCCACTCGGCCATAGTGACGCCCATAAACTGCCATGGCATATCGGTACACATTCCCGTTGGTAACATCACGGATGGGAACCATTCATGGAGCGGCATCCAAGCTGGAAATTCGGGTAAAAATGAGCAAGTCGAGAAGGGCGAAGGATTATTCTGCATATCGACTAAGGCTAACGCCAGTTTTAATCCCCAGGTTGCACTGACGGCCCAGCCAAGGGCGCCTAAAATGCGAACGATGCGGTACTTCGGCGCTGTCATACCTATCAATCCTGCCGCCAGAATGCCAAATACCGCCAGCCGCTGGTAAATACACATGACGCAGGGATCTAACTTCATCACGTATTGGAAATACAAGGCGGCCGCTTCGAGGGCAATCGCAGAGCCGGTGAGAATGAACCAAGATGCGCGGGAATGGGCAAAGCGAGTGAATGCTGTCAAAAGTGAACTCCATATCAACAAAAAACGCCCTCGAAGGTAGGGCGTTTTTTTGACTGTACTGAACTCATAAAGTTCAGTCAACTCCGATATTTATGTTAGTGACCTGTCGCAGGCGCTAACGCTTCTTTAACACTGTGATGCAGTATCGCATGGGAGTCGTAGAAGTACTGGGTCATCTGCTCTAAGAAGCCCGATTCGATGGCCATCACACCCACAATCGATAACACGATAGTGTAAGGCAATGCCATCCACACCATTCTGCCGTAGGATAAACGGATCAGCGGGGCAAGGGCAGAGGTCAATAAGAACAGGAACGCGGCTTGACCGTTTGGTGTCGCCACCGAAGGTAAGTTAGTACCAGTGTTAATCGCAACCGCTAACAGGTCGAATTGATCGCGAGTAATTTGACCGTTAATCAATGCGGCTTTGACTTCGTTAATGTAAACCGTGCCGACGAACACGTTATCACTGACCATAGAGAGCAACCCGTTAGCGATATAGAAGATCACTAATTGGGTGTTACCTTCATGGTTCAGTGCCCATTGGATCACTGGGCCAAACAGTTGTTGGTCGATGATCACGGCGACAACCGCAAAGAACACCGCTAACAATGCCGTAAAGGGCAGGGCTTCTTCGAAGGCTTTACCCAGCGCATGCTCATCGGTAATACCGTTAAAGGCTGTGGTTAAGATGATCACAGACAGACCAATCAAGCCTACAGACGCTAAGTGCAGCGCAAGACCTGCAATTAACCAAACGCCAACAAAGGCTTGGATAACCAGCTTCATCTTGTCTTTATTGGTACGACGCGCGTCTTCATAGGCGGCGTAATCACAAAGGATTTTATGCACGGCTTCCGGTAGCTGGGCACCATAACCGAACCAACGGAATTTTTCGACCACAAAACAGGTGAGGATACCCGCGAACAATACGGGCACAGTCACAGGTGACATGCGGATCGCAAATTCGCCAAATTGCCAGTTTGCTTGGGCAGCAATGATTAAGTTTTGTGGTTCACCCACCATAGTACACACGCCGCCTAATGCGGTACCGACACCAGCGTGCATCAATAGGTTACGTAGGAAACCACGGAAAGACTCGAGCTCGTCTTCATTGAGCTGGTTTTCACCATCATCATTTTTGCCTTCGGAGGTATGGTCATGATCGGCCGAGAAATCTTTACCTGAAGCAACTTTGTGATAGATAGAGTAAAAACCGACTGCCACGGTAATAATCACGGCGATAACGGTTAAAGCATCTAAGAAGGCGGATAAGAAGGCAGAAGCCAAACAGAATAGCAAAGACACTAAGATTTTCGAGCGTACTTTAGTGATCATCTTAGTGAACACGAACAGCAGCAGCTGTTTCATGAAGTAAATGCCGGCCACCATAAACACCAGCAGTAATAATACTTCAAGGTTCGCTTCAATTTCGTGCAGTACTTGGCTGGCAGAGGTCATCCCGATGGCGACAGCTTCAATCGCTAATAAACCACCGGGTTGTAATGGGTAGCATTTCAGCGCCATTGCCAAGGTAAAAATAAACTCAAGCACTAATACCCAACCAGCCACAAAGGGGCTGACATAGAAAAAGAGTATTGGATTGATTATTAAAAACGATAGTATTGCGATCTTGTACCACTTAGGAGAATTCCCTAAGAAGTTCCCAATAAACGCCTGACTCATTGTCATCGGCATGGCATCCTCTCTTCTAATTATCTTTTAAAATTGCACAGGTTATTGTTTCTGGCATTTGTTTTAGAAAATCAGTCTAGCCTAAAGAGAATGCTAATGTAACGAGATACTGAAACCCAGATTTCAAAAAGCGGAGCTAATCGGCAAAATTGGCACAATTGCTGTTGATTAATGTCGTTTTTTTGAACATTTCTGTGACAATTGTACGGTGATTTTAAGGTGAGCCTCAGTCAATGGTTTCCATTTTTTACCGCTCTGGTATGATCAGTGACCATTATAAAGCACAACAACTGGAAAAGTGGGCTGATGATTATCAATGCCAAAGGACCTGCAAGTTTTGCAGAGAAGTATATTGTAAGATCGATTTGGGAAAATAAGTTTCCCCCAGGGTCCATTTTACCGGCTGAACGTGAGCTTTCTGAATTAATTGGTGTAACACGCACCACCCTGCGTGAAGTGCTGCAACGCTTAGCTCGTGATGGTTGGTTGAAAATTCAACATGGCAAACCGACTCGGGTGAACAATTTTTGGGAAACCTCGGGCCTTAACATTCTTGAGACCATAGCGGATCTCAACCCAGAAGGCTTCCCTGTGCTGGTAGACCAATTGCTGTCGGCTCGAACCAATGTGAGCGCGATTTATTTTCGCGGTGCACTGCGTAACAGCCCAGATACAGCCGTGGAAGTCCTCGGACAAATTCACCAATTAGAAGACACGGCCGAATCCTTCGCCGAGTATGACTACCTGTTGCATCATACCTTAGCCTTCTCTTCAGGCAATCCGCTGTACGTGTTGATCTTAAATGGCTTTAAAGGTCTGTATAGCCGAGTCGGTCGTTACTATTTCAGTAGCCCAGAGGCGCGCCAGTTAGCGCTGAACTTCTATAAAGAACTCGAAATATTAGCCAAAGCTAAAAACTATATCGATGTGCCCGCATTAATGCGTACCTACGGTATTAACAGCGGCAAAATGTGGTTGCAATTGCGTGACGATATGCCAACCTCGATTGCTCAGCAGGACGGCAATTCATAAGTTTCGATTCCGAAGCTTACATGTGGCAAGTTAGCTGTTTTAAGACGGGTTAAATAAAAAGCCGTTTCATTGAGAAACGGCTTTTTGCTTTTTCATCAAACTGATATTTAGTCGGCCTTGGGTTGCTCAGGGCAGGACGCTAACAAGGTTACGCTGGTATCGGCATTTAACTGCTCAAGGCTGACGGTAAAGCCCCAGAGTCGATGCAGATGCTTTAACACTTCCTTATAGGTGCTGGCGAGCGGGATATCATTACTAGGGACATACCTTAAAGTTAAGGAGCGGTCGCCGTTTATCTCAACGTTATGTACTTGAATATTAGGCTCAATATTCGACAAATTGTACTGCTGCGAGAGTAGATTGCGAATGTCTTGATAACCCTGCTCATCGTGAATGGCCGATACGGACAGATAATTACGTTTCTCATCATCGTGGATGCCAAACAGTTTGAACTGACGGATCACCCTCGGCGACAGATATTGGCTGATAAAACTTTCATCCTTAAAGTTTTGCATCGCAAAATGTAAGGTATCGAGCCAATTACTGCCCGCTATGTCCGGAAACCAGACTTTGTCTTCCTCAGTTGGATTCTCACACATGCGCCGAATATCGGTAAACATCGCAAACCCGAGGGCATAAGGGTTGATACCGCTGTAGTAACGGCTGTTATATTCGGGTTGGGCGACAACGCCAGTATGGCTCTGCAAAAACTCCATCATAAAGCGGTCAGTGACCACGCCATCATCATATAGATGATTCAAAATGGTGTAATGCCAGAAGGTTGCCCAGCCTTCATTCATCACTTGTGTTTGTTTTTGCGGATAAAAATACTGCGCCATCTTACGCACGATACGGATAATTTCCCGCTGCCATGATTCCAGCAATGGCGCATTTTTTTCAATAAAATACAGAATATTTTCCTGCGGCTCGGCGGGAAAACGGCGCTTAGTGGTCGAAGGTTGCTGCTGTTGATGGGTGGGAATGGTGCGCCACAAATCGTTCACTTGGCTTTGCAAGTAGGCCTCGCGGTCTTTTTGCCTCGCCTGTTCTTCCCTAAAGGAAATTTCCGATGGGCGTTTATAGCGGTCGACACCGTAATTCATCAGAGCGTGGCAAGAGTCGATGATGCTTTCAACTTGCTCGACACCGTATTTTTGCTCGCAATCACTGATGTAGTTTTTGGCAAACACCAAGTAGTCGATAATCGAGCTTGCATCCGTCCATGTCTTAAATAAGTAATTATTTTTAAAGAAACTATTATGGCCAAAACAGGCATGAGCCATCACCAAAGCCTGCATGGTAATGGTGTTTTCTTCCATTAAATAAGCGATACAAGGGTTGGAGTTAATCACAATTTCGTAGGCTAGCCCCATTTGCCCACGCTTGTAGCCCTGTTCGGTTTCGATAAAACGTTTGCCGAAGGACCAATGGGTATAGCCAATGGGCATGCCAATGCCGGCATAGGCGTCCATCATCTGTTCGGCGGTGATGATTTCGATTTGATTGGGATAGGCGTTCAGCTTATAAATGGCCGCCACTCGCTCAATCTCTTTTAAATAACTTTGTAACAGCTCAAAGCTCCAGTCGGGACCGTCGCTCAAGGCTGTACGTGTTTTTGCTTCTTTTATCCCCATAGAGCCCCCTTAAACCGCCTGCTTTTTAAATAATTCTCTAAATACAGGGTAGATATCTTCGGCTTGACGAATATGTTGCACCGCTATGTTGTCGTAGTGTTGTTGTAGGGATTCGTATTCGCGCCACAGGGTTTGGTGGGCACGATTGGTGATTTCGATATAGCTAAAATAGCGCACTAGCGGCAGGATTTTTTGCTCCAATAATTGTCGACAGGTGGGAGAGTCATCGGCCCAGTTATCGCCGTCAGAGGCTTGTGCGGCATAGATATTCCACTCATCGGCAGGGTAGCGAGCCTGCTGAATTTCGTGCATTAATTTCAATGCGCTTGAGACAATCGTGCCGCCGGTTTCTTGGGAGTAGAAGAACTCATGTTCGTCCACTTCCTTCGCTTGGGTATGGTGGCGGATATAGACCACCTCGAGGTTTTTGTAGGTTCGGGTGAGAAACAAGTACAGCAAGATATAGAAACGTTTTGCCATATCTTTTGTCGCTTGATCCATCGAGCCTGACACGTCCATTAAGCAGAACATGACCGCTTGGCTTGAGGGCACCTCGCGCCTTGCAAAGTTGTTGAAACGTAAGTCAAAGGTATCGATAAAAGGGACTTTAGCAATCTTCTGCTTGAGCGCTTCAATTTGCGCTTTTAAATCCAAAATCAGTTCGGCTTTAGTGCCAGGAATATTTTCAAGCTCCGCCAGCTCTTGCTCTAACTCTTTGAGCAATTTCTTTTTACTTGCCGACATGGCAATGCGGCGCGCCAAGGAGGAACGCAGTGAGCGCACAATATTGATATTGGCTGGTACACCATCATTGGTGAAACCCGCACGGTAGATTTGATACTCGACGAGCTTGTTTAAGCGATTCTTCTGCAAATTCGGCAGTTCTAAATCCTCAAAGAGCAGCTCTAGGTATTCATCCTTTGAGATTTCAAACACAAAGTCGTCATTCCCTTCGCCCGAATCCGAGGCATCGCCTTTACCCGCACCGCCGCCAGCGCCACCTTGGGGTCTGTCAATTTTATCGCCACGGGTGAATTGATCATTGCCTGGGTGGACTCTGTCTCTTACGCCTCCTTTGCCTTGATGGAACATAGGTTCACTGATATCCCGTGTGGGAATACTGATTTTTTCGCCTTTATCTACATCCGTTACACTGCGACGCGTGACGGCATCGCTGACGGCTTTTTTGATTTGTTGCTTATATCGGTTGATAAAGCGTTGGCGGTTGACTGTGCTTTTTCCTTTCGCATTCAACCGTCTATCGATAAAGTTCGCCATACGCACCTCCCAAACCCCAGCGAAGGCTTTGGCAACACCAAAGCCTCGTTTTTAGTGAGCGCAAGTTAAGAGGATTTACGAACCCGTAAATACCACTCAGACAGGAGTCTGACTTGTTTTTTGGTATAGCCTTTCTCCATCATTCGATTGACAAAATCATCGTGTTTACGTTGATCGTCAGTCGAGGTTTTGGCGTTAAAGGAAATCACCGGGAGTAGATCCTCTGTATTCGAGAACATTTTCTTCTCAATCACAGTGCGTAGTTTTTCGTAGCTGGTCCAGAGTGGGTTGTTGCCCTCATGGCTTGCGCGGGCGCGCAGGACAAAGTTAACGATCTCATTACGGAAATCTTTAGGGTTGCTGATCCCCGCAGGTTTTTCGATTTTCTCCAGTTCGGCATTGAGTGCAGAACGGTCAAACAATTGACCGGTTTCGGGGTCACGATATTCCTGATCTTGGATCCAGAAATCGGCGTAGGTGACATAACGGTCGAAGATATTTTGGCCGTATTCAGAGTAGGACTCTAAGTACGCGGTTTGGATTTCCTTACCGATAAATTCGACGTATTTGGGGATTAAATAGCCTTTTAAGAACTCCAGATAACGTTCGGCGGTATCGCCGGGGAATTGTTCCTGCTCGATTTGGCGCTCGAGTACGTAGAACAAATGTACAGGGTTAGCGGCAATCTCTGAGTGGTCAAAGTTAAACACCCGCGACAAGATCTTGAACGCGAAACGGGTAGAAAGACCGTTCATGCCTTCATCAACGCCGGCGTAGTCGCGGTACTCTTGGTAGGATTTGGCCTTAGGATCGGTATCTTTAAGGCTTTCACCATCATAGACCCGCATCTTAGAGTAGATGGAGGAGTTTTCTGGCACTTTGAGCCTCGAGAGCACACTAAATTGCGCTAAGGTTTCTAAAGTACCGGGAGCACAGGGCGCTTTTGATAACTCAGAGTTGATCAGCAGTTTTTGATAGATTTGCAGTTCTTCTGAAACTCGTAAACAGTAAGGGACTTTGACGATGTAAACACGGTCGAGGAAGGCTTCGTTGTTCTTGTTGTTTTTGAAGGTCGACCATTCTGACTCATTAGAGTGCGCCAAAATGATACCGCTATAGGGCAGGGCGGATAAGCCTTCGGTGCCGTTATAGTTACCTTCTTGGGTAGCTGTGAGCAATGGGTGGAGCACCTTAATCGGCGCCTTAAACATTTCCACAAACTCCATCATCCCTTGGTTCGCACGGCAGAGTGCGCCCGAATAGGCATAGGCATCGGCGTCGTCTTGCGAGAAATGTTCAAGCTGACGAATATCGACCTTACCCACCAAGGAGGAAATATCCTGGTTGTTTTCATCCCCAGGCTCGGTTTTGGCAATCGCCAATTGATCGAGGATAGAGGGGTAGACCTTGACCACTCGGAATTTTGAAATATCGCCGCCAAACTCGTGCAGGCGTTTCACCGCCCAAGGCGACATAATGGTTTTTAAGTAACGGGTGGGAATATTAAACTCATCCCGCAGCAGCTGGCCGTCTTCTTCGACATCGAAGAGACAGAAGGGATGATCATTCACCGGGCTTCTCACGCCATTAGCACTTAGAATGTAAATTGGCACTTTTTGCATCAAGGCTTTGAGTTTTTCCGCCAATGATGACTTACCACCACCCACAGGGCCGAGTAAGTACAAAATTTGCTTCGATTCCTCTAAGCCTTGGGCCGAGTGTTTTAGGTAGGCAACGATTTGTTCAATCGCATCTTCCATACCGTAAAAGTCTTTAAAGGCGGGATAGCGTGAGATGAGACGATTCGAAAAGATACGGCTTAGGGTTGGATTTTTCGCGGTATCAATAATTTCGGCTTCGCCGATGGCAAGCAGTAATCGCTCGGACGCTGACATATAAGCACTGCGATCTTCTTTGCAGATATCGAGGTATTCTTGCAAAGTGTATTCTTCATCGAGTTTTTGTTCGTAGCGCTTTTGGTAATGCTCGAAAATGCCCATATAAACCCCCTGAAACGCCAGTGATGTCATGGATGGATAACTGATTTTTCAGCTTCCTACACTAATCTTAGACACAAACTTGCCAGCTGTGTCAAAAAAATATCAAATAAAAACAATAACAAATGATTGCAATTGCAATTATTGCACTTGTAGCGATTGGGCGGTGTTAGACAAAAAGGGCGAGGTGAGGGATTTGTGAGGCCATAAAAAAAGAGCCACTTGGGCTCTTTTTCGAAATGATTTAGCAGCGATTAACCAGCGAAGTTTTGGTTAACGAAGTCCCAGTTAACTAATTGCCAGAAGTGGGCTAAATAGTCAGGACGTACGTTGCGGTAATCGATGTAGTAAGCGTGTTCCCACACGTCCACAGTCAGGATTGGCGTCACAGTGCTGTCAGTCAGAGGCGTAGCAGCATTGCTAGTGTTAACGATAGCTACAGTGCCATCGGCCTTTTTCACTAACCAAGTCCAAGCGCTACCAAAGTTGTTTACGGCAGAATCGGTAAATTGTGCTTTGAATGCGTCGAATGAACCGAAAGCAGCATTGATTGCATCAGCTACAGGACCTGTTGGCTCACCGCCAGCGTTAGGCGCTAAGCAGTTCCAGTAGAAAGTGTGGTTCCAAACTTGAGCTGCGTTGTTAAATACGCCACCAGTAGAAGTCTTGATGATTTCTTCTAAAGATTTACCTGCGAAATCGGTTCCTTCGATCAAACCGTTTAGCTTAACAACGTAGGTGTTGTGATGCTTGCCGTAGTGGTATTCAATGGTTTCTTGAGAAATGTGTGGTTCTAGTGCGTTCTTTGCATATGGTAATGCGGGTAATTCGAAAGCCATTAGTATCTCTCCATGGTCTTAGGTTATCGTTTTTTAAACGTGCTCACTGCGCTCTATTGTACCGATAATATTTGTGATGTGAATCATTGTTTGGCTAATTGATTAGATAGGCGTCATCGAAAAACTAATTGTAGGGCATAACCTTACAAACTGTGGGATTTTGTTCTGTGCCTAGCTGTCGTACAATAGCGGCATTGAGTCAATGTCATCGTACTTAGGAATTAAAATGGAAACAGTAGAGAAAATTAAACAGCAAATCGCTGAAAACCCAATCATCGTTTACATGAAGGGTTCTCCTAAATTACCAAGCTGTGGTTTTTCATCTCAGGTAGCACAAATCATGATCAACTGCGGCGAGCAGTTTGCATTTGTGGATATTCTCCAGCACCCAGATATTCGTGCTGAATTACCTAAGTATGCAAACTGGCCAACTTTCCCACAATTGTGGATTGAAGGCGAGCTAATTGGTGGTTGTGATATCGTGGTTGATATGTACCAAAAAGGCGAATTACAGCCGTTAATCAAAGCGACTGCGGATAAATACAAAACTGCAGAGTAATCACGCTTAAACGTGATGAAAGAATAATAAAAAAGCCGCTAAGTGAATAACTTAGCGGCTTTTTTGTTGCCGAATCCTAACACAAGGATTCGGCGATGAGTGATGCGCTATAGCGCTTATTCACTGCGTTTAGTGTGTTGCAGCGTCACGCTCATGGTGTTTGCTTGCAGGTAACAGCAGATTCATGGTGATGGCCACAATACCACAGAGGCTGATGCCCGTGAGGCTGAAGGAGCCAATGCCAAAGGCCATACCACCAATACCGAAAACCAGTGTCACGCCGACAATACTTAAGTTACGGGGCTCGGATAAATCCACGTGATTACGGATGAGGGTATTTAAGCCCACTGCGGCGATAGAACCGAATAGCAAACACATAATGCCACCCATCACTGGGACTGGAATCGTTTGCATCAGGGCGCCTAACTTACCCACAAAAGCCAAGGTAATGGCGGTGATCGCCGTCCAAGTCATGATCCTAGGGTCGAAGTTACGGGTTAAGGTCACCGCGCCAGTCACTTCCGAATAGGTGGTATTTGGGGGGCCACCGAAGGCCGCTGCGGCAATTGTCGCAACGCCGTCACCGGTCAAGGTGCGATGCAGGCCGGGTTTTTTCATAAAGTCTTTACCCGTGACATTGGAAATCGCGAGGATATCACCAATATGTTCAACCGCGGGCGCAATCGCGACTGGGATCATAAAGGCGATGGCATGCCAGTTAAATTCGGGCGCGACAAATTTCGGAATAGCAATCCAGCTTGCCGCTGCAACCACCGCAAAATCCACGATCCCGAAGGCAAGGCTTAGACCATAACCCACCACAATCCCCGCCAGAATAGGCATAACCTTAAGTAAGCCCTTGGCAAAAATAGCCACAGCTATGGTGGTACAGAGTGAGGCGAGGGAAATAATCAAAGCGGTATTGGTGGGAACGAGTGTTAAGCTGCCGTCTCCACTTTTACCCAGCGCCATATTCACCGCCACAGGCGCTAAACCTAGACCAATGATAATAATCACTGGGCCAACCACCACAGGTGGAAGCAGTCGATGGATAAAGTCGGTGCCGCGCACTTTCACTAACGCGCCGAGGAGGATATACACAAAACCCGCGGCAATGATGCCGCCCATGGTCGATGGGATCCCCCAGGTTTGCACCCCGTAGAGAATCGGGGCAATAAACGCAAAGGAGGAGGCGAGGAAAATTGGCACTTGGCGTTTCGTGATTAACTGAAACAGTAGGGTACCAATACCCGCAGTAAACAGGGCGACACTGGTATCAAGCCCTGTGAGTAGCGGCATTAGCACTAGGGCGCCAAATGCAACAAACAGCATTTGCGCGCCCTGAAGTGGTATAGCGAGTCGTTTCATTTATTGTTCTCGTAAATTTAGGGTAAACCGCGAGATGATAACAGTTTGTTGCTATATGTTCCTTATAAAATGCCCCGATTGTGGGTAAGGATCACTGTTTTATTACTAAAGCGAGTGACAACACTTAATCCGTGGTCGAAATCTCCCCAAGACTCGCTAAAGCCGCTAACTATGGTACAATTTGCACTATCTGACGTTACTTCAACTACTCAAAGATGCTGAAATTCCTATTAAAGCCAAGCTTACTCGCGTTTTTATACTGCCTGTTTACCGTTAATAGCCTGCAAGCTGTTGAAGTGAGTAAATTAGATGAAGCTGACGTACCTGTTTCTTCCCGTGCGGTGCCTGAACGTAATAGCGCACTAAAAACGGCATTGGAAAAAGTGATCATTAAGAATACCGGTACTGCTCGTTCTTTGGATAACGGCGTTATTCAATCGCAACTGGCCAATCCCGATGCACTGCTGAGCCAATATGGTTATGTGGAGCAAAATGGCCAACTGCTGTTAAAAGCCAACTTTGAGCATCGCCGCATTATTACCCTTTTACGTCAGGCCCAATTACCCGTGTGGGGCATTCAGCGTCCACTGACACTCTTTTGGGTTGCCATGCCAAGTGAAGGTGACACGATTTTACTGAGTGATTCATCGACCTTAGCCGAGCGTCAGGCATTCAATACCTTCTCCGATGAGCGCGGTATTCCTGTCTTGCTGCCTATTCTCGACCTCGATGAGTTAATGGGCATCAATCCGAATGATGTTAAAGGCATGTTTGCCGATATAGTGTCTAGCGTTTCTGGACGTTACCAAGCCGACTTCTTAGCCCTGGTCGCAATTGAACCTGCTGGAAACCAAGTGCGTTACCGCTTGAATTTGTACACCAAGGCCACGATCGACTCGTTAACACCGCCACTCTTTAGTTTTAATGGCACGGCAGAAAATAGCGCGCAGGCGATCACCGCCATGATGGCCGCCCTCGGGGATTATTATTTTACTAAGTACGCCATTGCCGATTCTGGCGAGCAGGTCGGTGCCAGCGTGACCTTTGTGAACATTGATAAAATGGCGCAGCTAGTTGAAGTGGAAAAATACTTAAAGCAACTCAGCGCAGTGAAGAATGCGACGTTGTCGCGCATCCAAGGTAATACCGCAACCTTTTCCTTGGATTTGTTTGGTTCTCAGACCGACTTTGAGCGTTTACTGAGTCTAGAGCCGCGAATTTCGGTGGTGGCGCCAGGGGAGTTTTCTGCCGGTGTCAGCCCTGCGGGTAAAACTGTCTATCAATGGCGGTTACCTTAAACTTCCCTCGTTGTGACTGGGCATGCTCTGCTCAGTCATGTGGGGGAGTCGATAATTTATTGATATTGAGACGTACGAGTGCCATTAAACTCACCGCTACAACTGTCGTTACCGGTTTACTTACCGGATGATGAAACCTTTAACAGTTATTATCCGGCAGCGGGTAATGACGAACTTATCCAAAAGCTGCGCGCCAATGCCGAAGGCCAAGGTGAAGCCGCTATTTATGTGTGGGGACCAGTGAAATCGGGGCGGACTCACTTAATGCACGCCGCCTGTGCCCATGCCAATGAACTCGACCGCCGCAGTTTTTACCTTCCCCTTGGCATTCATGCGAGTATCTCAACCGCGCTGTTAGAGGGGCTGGAGCAGCTCGATTTGATCTGCATCGACGATGTGGATGACATTGCGGGTCACCCGATTTGGGAAGAAGCCATATTTGATTTGTACAACCGTGTCGCCGAGAACAAGCGCTGTGCGCTGGTGGTCAGCGGCCGCTCGGCGCCCGCGGATGCTGGCTTCTTGTTACCTGACTTAGTCTCTAGGATGCAGTGGGGACTCAATTATCAGCTGCAACCTATGGCCGATGATGAAAAGCTAGCCGCACTGCAACGCCGCGCGGCGATGCGCGGATTACAGTTGCCCGAAGACGTTGGCCGTTTCTTACTTAACCGCATGGCAAGGGATCTACGTACCTTATTTGATGTGTTAGATAAACTGGATAAGGCCTCCCTCGTACATCAGCGCAAGCTCACGATTCCTTTCGCCAAAGAAATGCTGCATCTGTAATCGTTCTGACTGTTAATCTAAAGCCTGTTTAATAAACATTCAGTGTTAACAAAAAGCCCGTCGTATCATGACGGGCTTTTTTATCTCTATTTATCTCACATCTATCGTTATCTTAGATCTGCTAAGAGGCTTGAGCTTAGCGTATCTGCTTGTTTAGCAATCCAAATCACTGTTCAAATCATTGCTGTGGGTGGCGGTGACGATCGCCACTGAAGCGTAGCTCTGGCTCGGTAAGCGTTTCGCCACTTGCCGCAACTCCTTGTAGTCCTTTCACTGTGGTATTGGGCGAAATCCCCAAGGTTTGGCGCCAGCTTTGGCCTTGCGTCATCGCTATTGGCTCGGGCAGGCTCGTGAGCAAGCCGATACCATCAAGTTCTGGTAGCATGCCATCGATCACTAAGGCTGCGCGGTTCGCTAGGCTATCATCGCCAATTCGGCCCCTTTGTCCCCAGTCAACGATTACAGTGTCAGCCGTAAGTACGGCGGGCAGGTTAGTGACGGCCACATCGCGCTGGATTTGATAGCGATAGCTCATCATGGCTTCTTCGAATAACATCGCCGCGTCTTCACGGGTACTGGAATAATTGTAAAAGTCATTGGCGATATCACCGGAGAAAAACGTACTCACATCCGAAGGTTGATAGGCTTTTTGGGTTGCAGTGGCTTTGGCGCCTAAGAAGCTCACCGCCGCAAGGCCTGTCATCTCGGTGCTGGTGAGGGGATAGCTGCGACTTACTTGATCGGATATCAAACTCTTATTGGCATTTCTACGGCTATAGTCGTCCAACAATCTGGGACCTGTGAGCGTGGCGTGTATGCTTCTTGGGAAGAAGTCATTGGCGTGGGCGAGCTCATGGTACAAGAGTGAGGCGAGATCGGGATTAATCTGGCTGAGCGTGCGCGTGGCGCGCGTAGTGATTGGGAATCCCTGTGAAGCATATTGGTTATTTTTAACGTAACGCCACGGCATGATGAAATTGAGTTCACTGCCAAAGTCGCTGCGATAATCTGGCGCCTCGTTAATGGTGTCGCGCTGGGTTGGCGTGAGCCACAAATCATTCGGGTCGAGATAAATCGCCCCTGTGACCACCCAATAAAACGAGGGACGCACATCATAGCTGATCACCACGGCGGTGACCGATTGTAGTAGGCGGGCAAAATCGCTGCTCGGGTCCATTTGACGTAAAAATGCTTCGAAATTGTCTCCCATCCAATCGTGGGACACTAAGACGCGATCGAGAATCGTGTCGACATCGAGCGTATTTGAGACTTGGCCGATTAGCGGCAATTGATTGATAGTACAAGCTTCTTTTAACTGATTCGAGTACACACAGCTCGTTAAGGCGCTGGCATAGGGAGAAGCAGGATGATAAGCGTGGGTGCGTGCCACAGGTGTATCGAAGTAGGTTGAGCTTATTGTGGGCGCCGCCGTGGTGAGCACATAGGCTTCGTCTGTCACTGTATTACCGTTAATCGTGGCCGATGCCCTAAGGCGAGTTAGGGTATCTTGAGCAACAGTGGCCGCAGTAAACAGGGGTCTAAAGGGATCGCTGATATCGAGACTGACACTGGGGCCCTCGGCGATACACCAATTGATGCTTGATGCACTAAGGCCGGCTTGTTGAGCGATGCGTAGGCTGACATCGTTACCCTCAACGGCTTGATGATCTTGACGAATGTTTAGCATTGCCCCCGCGCTGCTGTCGGCATTGAACGCTATTTCAGCCGTTTCATCAATATTGCTGCCGTTGATATGTAGGCTAAAACGGTAGCTGCCTGCTGCGGGGATATCGAAGGCTAATACTGGGCTATTTTGACTCACAAGTTCAATGCTGGGGCCTTCTAACTGTTGCCAGCGGAAGGTGAGATCCTGTGAATCGCGACTCCCTAGGCTGGCAATAATGGCACTGGATTGTCCCGCCACATATTGGGGCTCAGTTTTAAAGCGGATGGCGCCTGAATCTGTGGTGATGAGCGGAGTCACTGTGGCGCATCGTGGCACGTTAGTGGTTGGTGGGGTGACTGTACCACCATCATTTTTATCCCCACCACCGCCTCCTCCACAGGCACTGAGAGCGACGGTCGCCGCGATAATACTCAATCGACGCATTGGAACCCATATTCCCATCATGACTCACTCCAATTAACGCTATGTTATTGTTTTTGTAGTATGACTGGCTTGGTTGGCCGTCATTGCTTGGCATATCAACCGACTATAGCACGCTCTTTTGGTTACAAAAAGTGATGAAAGGTAAGTTAAATGTTGTCGGATTGCGAGGGGGAGTCGTACCGAAAAGGGATTAATACAACAGCGGATTTGGCTGTGAGTGAAGGTTATAAAAGCGGGGTTCGAATTTATAGAATTATGATGTTGCGAATCACAACATATTGAATCATGACATCTCTAATCACGACTTCTCGAAACAAACAGCGCGGAGCGGTATTAAAACCGAACCGCGCTTGTTAATCTGAACTTGCTCATCTGAACTTGCTTATCGGCGCTGGCTAATCGCGACTTGTTGGTTGCTGGCAGCGATGAGATTGATTGGAGCTCACAATCAGTCTTGCTTGTCGGACTTTTTCTTAAGACCTAGGCCGAGTTCACGCCCACGGATACGTGCATAAAATGGGAACGCGACTAACAGGGTGCCAATCAGCAGGACTTCGATAATGGCAAAGGCCAATGCATCGGTCGTGACATACAACAAGGTAAGGGCGTGCAGCATATATAAGCATAAAATAAAGCTGGCCCAAGCATAGGTGTATGGATTGCCTTTCAAAATACCTCTTAAGGGCAGCAACAAAGGTACTAGCCAGAGTAGGCTGAATAATAAGGTGTATTCCCCATTGAGGCCCTGACCAATAAACCAACCGCCCAGCAGGAGAACGAGGGCAAGGTAGCCTAAACGGCTCAGTGTCAGCAAAGTGCTTGAGGTCATGATGTTCCTATCTTAATCGCATCGAATGATGGTGAAATGGCCGAAGATTAGAGAATGTTCAGTACATTTTCCGGTGGACGACCAATGGCTGCCTGTTGATTGGCCAGTACGATTGGGCGTTCAATCAATTTTGGCGTCTTGACCATGGCGTCGATAAGTTGCTCTTCGGTTAAGGCCGGATTGGCGAGTCCCAGTGCTTGATACTCGTCTTCCTTAGTGCGCATCAACTCACGGGCGCTGAGTTTGAGTGTGGCTAAAATTCCACGGATGTCGGCGGCGCTTGGTGGATTCTTAAGGTATTCCACGACTGTGATATCGCAGCCTTGCTGCTCGAGTAGGGCTAAGGTTTCGCGGCTCTTTGAACAACGTGGGTTATGGTAAATCGTTGCTTGGGTCATAGTACTTATGCTCAATCGGCTAAAACAATGGCGCGGATGATAGCAGAAAAAACAGCGCCCCGTCAGGATGTTCGGGGCGCGATTATAAGCGATACAGATAAAATGGCTATTTTACTTCAGGGCATCCATCTCTTTATCCGCTTGTTTAAATTGGCGGATACGTGCTTCGATTCGTGCCAGTTGTAATGGATTGCCTTCCGAGGCGCGGTAGGCAAAGTTCAGCTGATCGATAGCGCCCTTGTAGTTAGCGCCTAGCGCCATTATCTCGGCATTGGAGAAATACTCCATGCCCTGATTGCCCAATTTTTTATAGGCAAGATTGAGCAGTTGATAGGGCAGTTGATTTTGCTTATCGAGGAAAATCATGTCTTCCAGCAGAGGGATAGCTTTCGCTGGCTCACCGGCCTCAATATAGATATTGGCTAAGTTCGCGTTAATCACCTGCGATGTGGGTTTCATCTTACGCTGGGCTTCGAGTAGCTTAGTCGCCTTAGCATAATCCTTGCGCTCGTTGAGCAAATCCGTCTTGGTATCGATATAAAACAAGTTGTTATCATCGATTTTTAATAGCTCGTCGACAATCTTTTCGGATTCATCAAATTTCTTCAATCTAAACAGCGCTAAGGCTTTGCCGTAGAGGGCCGCTTCTTTAAAGCCGTAGGTTTGCTTATTGAGCTGTTTTTCAAACATGCTCAATACGGCATCGTCGCTGTAACTGGAAAAACGCACCTGAATACGGGCTTTAGCGAGCTGGAAGTTTAAATTATCCGGTACATAGCGGTGTGGATACTGATGGGCACGATCGCGCGCTTCGGAGATCCGTGACTCGGGTAATGGGTGAGTCAGCAACATTTGTGGCGGCGTGGTGGTAAAACGGTAGCGACTGGCGAGTTTACCAAAGAAATCGGCGGCGGCATTGGGGTCAAAGCCCGCATCGACCAGAATCTGCATGCCAATCCGGTCGGCTTCTTTTTCATGCAGACGGGTATAGTTGATCTTCGATTGGGTCGCCATGGCTTGAGTGGTTGCCAGCGCAGCCATCCCCGCCTGCGGCACGGCGATGGTTAGTAAAATGGCTCCAAGAAGGCCCGCAACGGTCGCTGGGCCACTTTTTTGCTGCGCTTCGAGGGAGCGCGCCAAGTGACGTTGGGTCACGTGGGTAATTTCGTGGCCGAGCACTGAGGCCAGTTCACTTTCGTTATCGGCGTTAAGGAATAACCCTGTGTGTACTGCAACGTGGCCGCCGAAGAAGGCAAAGGCGTTAATCTCATCGTTTTGCAGTAAGAAGAAATAAAAGGGCGTTTTAACGCCCGTGGCGTGGGCGACTAATTTATTGCCCAGTTCAGTTAAATATTGGCTCAATACCGGATCGTTAAGCATGGGCGCCGATGAGCGAATAACGCGCATATAGGCATCGCCATAGACCATTTCTTTTTCTAGGCTGAAGGTATTGACGGCGGCGGTGCCCAAGTCGGGCAAGTCGTTGTTGGCAAAACTCTTTGCGGCTCCACCGAGTAACATTAATGAAAGCACACTCGCCGCAAGGGGTTTACATCGGGTCAAAAACGTCAAATTACGCAAGTGGATCCTTTAATTCTTTTAATTGTCTCAACTAAGGCTAGGGTAGCACTTAGCTTGTAGTTTGAGTTGCAACTTAGGATAATAGCCCAAGTTCGTTCATAGCAAGTTCATTATGATTTTTATTGATTTAACATCATTTCGCTGCCCCGTTCCCTTGGTTAAGGTCAAACTTGCGTTGAAGTCTGTGTCTGCTGGCGATAGCTTACATATCCTACTCTCAGACCCAGGTTCCCGCCGAGATGTTCCCGCGTTTTTTAAAAAACAGGGGCATACCGTCGTGACATTGCAAGATGACGCCAGCCAATTAGGGCTATTAATCACAAAAGTTGATTTATCGCAGGGCTAAGCACGCCCAAAGCATGATTCAATGCCGCAGTAAAAATGGCCAGTTGGCTTAGCTGGCTGCAACTTCGCCTAGGCGTGTCGGTCATAGGTAGCAGTTAACTGATTTTCAAGCATATACACAGTAAAACGGATGCGATAAGGTTAACCACCAAAGCATAAGCATCTTTCCTGCGTTTTCGGAAAGCCAATCACCTCATTGGAACGAATTCATGTTTAGTTTTTTCTCTCGTTGGTATCAAGAGCGCTTTAGCGATCCTCAGGCGGTGACGCTGCTGGCCATTCTCGTGGGTCTTGCCCTAGTGTTGTATTTTGCGGGCGGCTTATTAGCGCCGTTGTTGGTGGCATTGGTGCTGGCTTTTTTGCTCGAATGGCCTGTGGCACAAATGCTGAAATTGGGGATTAACCGCACGACGGGGGCCTCTTTAGTACTAGTGCTGTTTTTAGGAATTGTGGTGCTGCTGACCTTTGGCCTTATCCCGAGTGTGTGGCGCCAAGGCGTGAGTCTGATGACAGATTTGCCGAGTATGATCGACAAAGGATTACAAACCTTGCAGGGATTAGCGACCCAGTATCCGCAGTTTGTCAGTTCAGAACAGCTTAATTTAATGGTCGCCGAGCTTAAAAAATTGCTCGACACCCAGCACCTGCTCGATATTGCTAAGCAACTGATTGGTTATTCGGCCTCCTTATTGGTGCTGATGGTGTACGCCATTTTAGTGCCCTTATTAGTGTTCTTCTTTCTTAAAGATAAAGACCAGCTGATCAGTGGTAGTAAACGTTTTTTCCCTACTAATCGACAGCTAGCCCGCAAGGTATGGTTTGAGATGCACCAGCAGATCTTCAACTATATCCGCGGCAAGGTGATTGAGATTGTGATTGTCGGAGTAGCAAGCTACATCTTCTTTGCCTTTATGGGGCTGAGATACTCGGCCTTACTCGGGGTGTTGACCGGTTTGTCTGTGCTTATTCCCTATGTGGGCGCAACTTTAGTGACCTTGCCCATCACCTTGGTGGCCTTCTTCCAGTGGGGTTTTAGCTCCGAGTTTGGTTATCTGATGTTAGGTTACGGCATTATTCAGGCGTTAGATGGCAACGTGCTGGTGCCCATTCTTTTTTCCGATGCGGTGGATTTACACCCCGTCATCATCATTGCCGCCGTGTTAGTGTTTGGTGGTTTATGGGGCGTGTGGGGCGTGTTCTTTGCCATCCCATTGGCGTCCTTGGTAAAAGCGGTGATCAATGCTTGGCCGAAAACCGAGATTGAACCTGTAGCGATAACGCAGGTGAAGGCGGATTCGGCAGAAGCCTAAGCCGTTGGCAGTAGATAACACTGATAGGTAAAAGCTAATAGATAAAAACTGGGCCCGAGTGCTCAGTTTTTTTATCCGCTAACTATTTGTACTAACCATTGTTTGTTGTACTAACGATTGCGGCACTCATCATTGCTGTAATAGATGCTGCGCGGTGGCGGCGAGGGCGCGATAGACCAAGGTCGTTTGCTTGGCTTTTATATTCCAATGCTGCCAATAGAGGGGAACCCGAATGCGTTTTTCTGGGGTGAGTTCAATCAATATGCCTTTGTCTATCAAAGGTTTTGCCTGTAAGTGTCCGACTAAACCATAACCCAGACTTAAGTTAATCGCCTCTAAAAAACTCTCCGATGAGGGAATACTGTGTTGCCACCATTGGCCTGGCAACATTTGAAAATACTGGGCGAGGTACTTTTCATGCATTTTATCTTTGGTTGAAAACACCACGGCAGGGGCTTTCGCGAGCTGCGCTTGGGTTATTTGAGCGCCGACATCATCGCTATTTTTTGCCCATTCGAAATAACGCGCCGCAAACGCTGGGGTCGCGACGCACATATATTCCATGGTCCCTAAAAACTCGCTGCTACAACCGGCCATGGGATTGGCCGTTGTAGTCACACAACCGACGGCCTCACCGTTTTTCAATAGGTGATGGGTGTAGGACTCATCATCGACAATCAATTCCAGCAGCCAAGCATGTCGGCTGAACATATCGGCCAAGGCGGGTAAAAACCATGTCGCTAAACTGTCGGCATTGACGGCAATCCGCACCGTCGTGGGATGGTTTGGGTCATCGGCATCTAACTCGGCTCTCAATTCACTCTCGAGTAATTGCACCTGAGAATAGTGGCGCAATAAACGTTTACCCGTGGGAGTCGCCACCACGGGCGTTGAGCGGATAAGTAAGGATTGGCCGACTCGTTCTTCTAATTGCCTAACGCGCTGTGACACCGCCGATTGGGTGATATGCAACACTTTGGCGGCGCGCTCGAAGCCGCCTTCGGAGACGACGACCGCAAGCGCTTTAAGATTGGCGTATTCCAACATGATTGCCGTCCTTAAGGTTATTAATTTTACTTATGATACATAAAAAACATTAGTTATATTAATTTTGTTGTTTTGTCTATGCTAGCGCCTTCTTCAGACATGAGAGGTAGTTATGCAAACGGCGTTTATACAAGGTATGGGCATTGGTGGTAGTTTGATCATTGCCGTAGGGGCGCAAAATGCCTTTGTGCTAAAGCAGGGGATTAAGCGAGCTTATCCTTTGCCGATTGCGCTGCTTTGTTCAATCATCGATGCCTTAATGATCACTGCGGGGGTTGCTGGGCTTGGGCATATTATTGAAGCCTTCCCGACCATCAAACATGTGGCCAGTTTTGGTGGTGCCGCTTTTTTGCTTTGGTACGGAGCCAATGCGCTTAAGGCCTCGTTTGCCGCTAAAGGGATGGAGATGGATAATGCGCAAAATGCCGACACTTTGCGTAAAGCCATGCTGACCACGCTTGGGATCAGCCTGCTTAATCCACACCTTTATTTAGATACAGTCGTGCTGCTGGGGAGCATTAGTACTCAGTTCGAAGATGCCCATCGTCCTTGGTTTGGTGCGGGTGCGGTACTGGCTTCGTTTATTTGGTTCTTCAGCCTAAGTTTTGGTGCGCGTTTATTGGCGCCGATATTTAGCCGCCCAGCGGCGTGGCGATACTTAGATCGTTTTATTTGGTTGACCATGTGGAGCATTGCCGCGGCAATTATTTGGCCTTATCTGGCATAAGTTTGGGCACCTAAGCAGCATCAGCTTGAATTTATTTCACAAATCAGGTTGATTTTTAGACGCAAGCTGAAAATTTTTCATGAAAAAAGGCCCTGATAAAGGGCCTTTTTGCGTTCAACTGCTAATTTTTTGTGCGCTGTGTTGAGCCGCGAGACATGAATGCGGCACTAAAGTGCGCAATTAACCAGCAATTTGCGCCAGTACAACTTGGTGATGATCGCTGGTTTTAAACTTATCGAACACATGGGCAATGGTGCCGTCGGTGTTGATGAGGAAGCTCAATCTATGGATACCGTCGTAGATTTTGCCCATAAATTTCTTCTCGCCCCACACGCCAAAGGCATCGGCGACGCTGTGGTTTTCATCACTAAGCAGGGTAAAGTTAAGCGACTGTTTTTCTGCAAACTTAGCTAATTTAGCCACGGGATCAGGACTAATACCAAGCACGGTCACTTTGTGGCTGTCGAGTTCGGCTTTGCTGTCACGTAAACCACAGGCTTGCACTGTGCAGCCAGGGGTTGACGCCTTAGGGTAAAAGTAGACTAAAACCGGGCCGCGCGTTAAGCATTCTTGTAGGGAAACAGCATTACCCTGTTGATCTTGAAGGGTAAATAGCGGCGCTTTCGCGCCAGCGGTTAATGTGTTCATCAATTATCCTCTATCGCTTCTTGAGGTGGTGCCTTCCATGCGTCTAATGGTGCAATCCAGTGCCATTTCTTCAGAGAGTTGATAGATACTCTTTTCGAGCTTTTCTAGTTCAACTTTTTCAGGAATATTGATGGTCAACGAAATCGTCTGGGTTTGCTCACCGTTGTCGAGTTCTTCAGAGAAAGAGCGTACTGCGGCTAAGTCTAAGGAACGGTCGGCGAGGAACTGGGTGATAAGCTTCATAGTGCCGCGCTGATCCTTACCGGTAAAGCGCACTTCAAGGCGTGAAAGGTAGTTTTGCGGCGTATGTTTAGAGGTGCGCTTCATCACTGTCATCAGTTCTAATTCAACACTGAGACTCGGGAGCAGGCTTTCAATTTTCGTTATGGATGCCCACGAACCTGACAACATCATGATTAAGGTAAATTCGTTACCAAATAATGCCATACGGCTGTCGACGATATCGCAGTCACAGTCGCTGGCAAGTCGAGCTAGTTTACTTACGAGTCCAGGACGGTCTACGCCCATTGCGGTTACGACCAGGAAATTGGTCATGAATTGTCCTCACTTTTTCGATATCATAGAGCGAAAACTCGAGACTGAGTGCCGAGTTTTTGTGCGGGATGTAATGCTACCATAACTAATTCAATTTGAGAGCCCCGTTAGTGCTTGTCATTAATGGTTGGCATCAGTACCATAGCGAATCCTGAAATTTTGGGGAAGTCAGATGATAAACGGAAGCATCGTAGCCTTAATCACGCCAATGAACAGTGATGGCTCAGTAGATTTTGCAAGTCTTGAAAGGTTAGTCGAATTCCATATTGACCAAGGCACAGACGCCATCGTCGCCGTGGGCACTACCGGCGAGTCAGCGACTCTGCCAATGAATGAGCACGTTACTGTGGTCGCGCAAACGGTTAAGTTTGCCGCAGGCCGTATTCCTGTGATTGGTGGCAATGGCGCGAATGCGACATCTGAAGCTATCGAACTCACCAAGTCTTTATCTAAAGTAGGGGTTGCCGCCATGTTAGGCGTGACACCTTACTACAACAAACCCACGCCAAAGGGCTTAGTCGCACACTACACTGCTGTGGCGGCGAGCACGGATATTCCGCAAATTCTCTATAACGTACCAGGACGCACTGCCGTCGACATGAAGCCCGAAACCGTGGCCGAATTGGTCGCTGTGAGCAATATTATTGGCGTTAAAGAAGCCACGGGCGATGTATCACGCGTTAAGCGTTTACGTGAGCTTTGCGGTAATGACTTTATGTTGTACAGCGGCGATGACGCAACGGCGAGAGAGTTTTTACTCCTTGGCGGTAATGGCGTGATTTCGGTTGCCAACAACATAGTGCCAAAAGCATTTAAAGCCATGTGTGATGCAGCACTTGCGGGCAATGCCGTATTAGCGGCGAGCATCGATGAGCCGCTGCGTGGTCTGTATAGCACACTGTTCTGTGAAGCGAACCCAATCCCTGTGAAGTGGGCAGCTCACCGTATGGGACTGATTGAGTGTGGCCATATTCGTTTACCTTTGACTGAACTTTCTGAGCAATGTCATGGTCTGTTGTTAGATGCAATGACTCGCGCCCAGATAGAGGTTAAATAATTAATGTTAAAGAAAGTCACCCCACTGTTCCTAGTTGCTGCCGTTGCAGCTTGTAGCTCGCCATTAGAGCGTCGCCAAGCAAACGGCGGTGAAGACTATGTGCAGGCCGAGCAAGCGCCAATGCTGAAGATCCCCGAGGGATTAAAAGCACCGCCATATAATAAAGAATTTGAAGTGCCTAACTTAGGGCCAAAGGCGAATTCCGCGCTGGTTGGTAAAAACCTCGATATCCGTCCTCCACTACAAGTACTGCCAATGGCAGAAGGTACGCACGTGGAAGAGGGCAGCGATAACATTAAGATCGTGGTTGAATCGATTGATAACAGCGTCGATCTTAAGCAAGAGATCTTCACTAACTTAGATGGTTTCTTTGCTAAGCAAGGTATCAGCATTCGCAACCGTGATTTCGATAAAGGCAGTATCGAAACCGATTGGATTGAAAACACGGAAGTGCTTGAATCGAGCCTGTGGGGCTCAGATAAAGAGTACCTGCTGCGTCAGCGCTATCGCTTCGACGTAGAAACTCGTCCGCACGGCCGTACCGCTAACATAGTGATCCACTTGGTTGAACACCAAGAGTTTTACGACGGTAAAGAGCAAGATGTTCTGTTAAGCAGTGAAGATAAACAGCGTTACACTATCGACATGCTCAACAGCTCTATCGCTTATATGAGTGTGAAGCGCGAGCAAGCGATTCAAGCGAACCGTTTGAAGCAGACCTTAGGGATCAATGTGGATTTAGTGACGCCTGAAGAAGGTGCTGCTTACTGGTCCGCGAAAGCGCCATACAAGCAAGTGTGGGATCGTCTGCGCATCGTGCTGCCAGAAATGGGCTTTGAAATTGCCGATATGGACAGCGCTAAGGGACTTTACTTCATTAAGTTTACCGACAACTCTGGTTTCTGGAGTTCGTTGTGGAACGACAAGCAATTGGCCTTGAAGGAAGGCAGTTACCGCATACTGCTTGAAGACGGCGATAGCCCAGAGGAAACCAAAATCCTGCTGCGCGACGGTGAAGACCAACCATTGTCGAATGACGTCGTGACCAATGTGTATCAGTCACTGTCGAACCTGATGAAAGAAGAGCGCAAACTGCGTTAATCCTACCACAGTCTACAAAAGGGCGATTTAATCGCCCTTTTTTGTGCCTGCCATTTGAGCGCCGCTATGCTCACCTTGCGCGTTAACTATACAGAATGATGTTTCAGAATATTTCTGGCGTATATCAATATTTAAAGCATGGTTTTAGATAAAGTGTTTTAAATTTCGACTTTTTTTGAAGTAATTCGCTAAAGCTGCCAATTATCCTACTGTATTCTTAATCCTGCTTATCCTTTCTGACTCAAATTGCCATTTATTACAAATTTTATGCAGTTGGCGTAATTTGTAAGAAAAAGTAAAACGTATTGATGCAATGATGCGAGTGGGTAAACTAGCCGTCACTAATGCGAGTCATCATCATTTGGAAGCCAGATGAAAAAAATCATAATTATCATCGCTATTTTGGCTGCGGGCTGGTTTGGATACCAAAGTATGCAACCCCAAGCACCGCAGAAAGCTAATGTTAAGCTCACCCCTAATGTGGTCATCGCGACTGCCGCTATGGCGCCCGTGCGTGACGAAGTCGAAGCCATAGGCACCAACAAGGCCTATGAGTCTGTCACTATCACGCCTAAAGTCACCGATGTAGTCACCTCACTCAAGTTTGATGATGGCGATATCGTCAAAAAGGGCGACTTATTGGTGCAACTGCAAAATGCCGAGCAGATAGCCAAAGTGAAAGTGGCTCAGGTTAAGGTGAGTGACAACCAGCGCGAGTTAGCGCGGATCAGCTCTCTGGTGACCAGCCGCACTGTGGCGGAGTTAGAACGTGACCGCCTGCAAACCTTAATCGATACCACCCGCGCCGAGTTAGAGCAGGCACAATCCTCCCTGAATGATCGCAGCATAGTGGCGCCCTTTAATGGTCGTTTAGGCCTGCGCCAAGTGAGTGTGGGTAGCCTTGTGACTCCGGGGACTGAGATCACCACGCTCGATGATATATCTAAGATTAAATTGGACTTTTCGGTGCCTGAGCGCTTTATTCAAGACTTACAGCCCGGTAAACAAGTCGAAGCCAAAGCCGTGGCGTTTCCCGATGAAATCTTTAAAGGCAAAGTGATTTCTATCGATAGCCGTGTTAATCCAACCACTCGTGCCGTGATTGTGCGCGCCGAAATCCCAAATCCGGATTTACGTTTACTGCCCGGCATGCTGATGAAGGTGAAACTCATCAAGCGCAGCCGTGAGGCCTTGATGTTGCCTGAGTCGGCGATTATCCCAATCCAAAAAGAGCATTTTGTTTACAGCGTTAATAAAGACAATGTGATTGAGCGTAAGCAAGTCACCATTGGTATTCGGACCCGCGGCTGGGTGGAAATCCTCGGTGGTTTAGAGATTGGTGAAAATGTGGTGATCCGCGGGTTACTCAAAGTGCACCCAGGCGATGTGGTCAAAACCGAATTGGCTGAGAAGTTTAGCTATCTTTCCGATGCTAATGCGGAGCCAAGTGTATGATCCTGACAGATCTTTCCGTTAAACGACCGGTATTTGCCTCGGTTATTAGCTTATTGCTGGTGGCCTTTGGTTTAGTGGCATTCGATAAGTTACCGCTACGGGAATACCCTAACATCGACCCGCCGATTGTTTCGATTGAAACCAACTATCGCGGCGCCAGTGCCGCCGTGGTTGAGAGCCGTATCACCCAGCTGATTGAAGATAGGATCAGCGGCGTCGAAGGTATTCGCCATGTGAGTTCATCGAGCAGCGATGGTCGCTCGCAGGTGACCTTAGAGTTCGATATCAGCCGCAACATTGAAGATGCGGCCAACGACGTACGCGACAGAATTTCGGGCCTGTTAGATAACTTACCCGAAGAAGCCGATCCCCCAGAGGTACAAAAGGCCAACGGTGGCGATGAAGTGATTATGTGGCTCAACCTAGTGTCGGATCAAATGACCACATTAGAGCTGACCGATTACACCCGTCGTTATTTATCCGACCGTCTGTCCGTGGTGGACGGGGTGTCGATGATCCGTATTGGTGGTGGCAAAGTTTACGCCATGCGCGTGTGGCTCGACAGACAAGCCCTAGCATCCCGAAGCCTTACAGTGGCCGATGTTGAAGCCGCGTTAAGGGCTGAAAACGTTGAGTTGCCCGCAGGTTCGCTCGAGTCCAAGGAGCGCCATTTTACCGTACGTTTAGAGCGTAGTTATCGCACCGCTGAGGATTTTGCCAATTTGGTGATTTCCCAAGGAGAAGATGGCTATTTAGTCAAACTTGGCGATGTGGCTAAGGTGGAAATTGGCTCGGAAGAAGAGCGCATCATGTTCCGCGGCAACAAGGAGGCCATGATTGGTCTTGGGGTGTCGAAACAGTCGACCGCCAACACCTTAGAAGTGGCCCGCGCTGTTAACGCCTTAGTCGATAAAATCAATCCAACCTTACCCGCTGGCATGTCGATTAAACGTAGCTACGACAGCTCAGTGTTTATCGAAGCCTCGATTAAAGAGGTGTACCAAACCCTGTTCACCGCCATGGTGCTGGTGATCATCGTGATTTATCTGTTCCTTGGCAGCGTGCGCGCCATGTTAATCCCCGCGATTACCGTGCCCGTGTCTTTGCTTGGGACGTTTATCGTGCTCTATGCGCTAGGATACACAATCAACCTATTGACGCTGCTTGCGATGATCCTCGCTATCGGTATGGTGGTAGACGATGCAATTGTGATGCTGGAAAACATTCACCGACGTATCGAAGAAGGGGATTCGCCCTTAAAGGCGGCATTCTTGGGCGCCCGTGAAGTGGCCTTTGCGGTTATCGCCACCACCTTAGTGCTAGTGGCGGTATTTATGCCGATCACTTTCCTCGAAGGGGACTTAGGTAAGCTCTTTAAGGAGTTTGCGGTGGCCATGAGCGCGGCGGTGATCTTCTCCAGTATCGTGGCCTTAACCTTAAGCCCGATGATGTGTTCTAAGCTGCTTAAACCCGCGTCGCAGGATTCGTGGTTAGTGCGTAAGGTCGATAGCATAATGACGGGGATTTCCCGTGGCTATCAGAGTTCGCTTGAGAAGGCGATGGCAAGACCTGTGCTGATGTCGGTATTAGTCTTGATTGCGCTCGGGAGCAGTGTGCTGCTCGCCCAAAAAGTGCCGCAGGAATTTGCGCCTCAGGAGGACCGGGGTTCGTTATTTTTGATGGTGAACGGGCCGCAGGGCGCGAGTTACGAATATATCGAATCCTACATGAACGAAGTGGAAAACCGCCTAATGCCGTTGGTTGACTCGGGCGACATTAAACGCTTGCTGATCCGTGCGCCCCGTGGCTTTGGCCGCGCCGCAGACTTCTCTAATGGTATGGCGATTATCGTGCTCGAAGATTGGGGACAACGTCGCCCAATGAAAGAAGTGATAGGCGATATTAACAAGCGCCTCGCGGATTTAGCCGGTGTACAAGCTTTCCCTGTGATGCGCCAAGCCTTTGGCCGTGGCGTGGGTAAACCTGTGCAGTTTGTGATTGGTGGCCCAAGCTACGAAGAGTTGGCCCGCTGGCGCGACATTATGATGGAAAAGGCGGCGGAAAATCCTAAACTGCTTGGCCTTGACCACGACTATAAAGAGACCAAACCGCAGCTTAGAGTCGTGATCGACAGGGACAGGGCGGCCAGCCTTGGGGTATCGATTTCCAATATCGGTCGCACCTTGGAATCGATGCTGGGTTCGCGTTTAGTCACCACCTTTATGCGTGATGGCGAAGAGTATGATGTGATTGTGGAAGGGGAACGCAGTAACCAAAATACTGCGGCCGATCTGCAAAATATCTATGTTCGCTCCGAACGGACCAAGGAGCTGATCCCACTGTCAAACTTAGTCACGGTCGAAGAGTTTGCCGATGCCAGCTCCCTTAACCGTTATAACCGTATGCGGGCGATTACCATTGAGGCCAGCTTGGCAGATGGTTATAGCCTAGGTGAAGCGCTGGATTACCTCAATCAAGTGGCGCGTGCTTACCTGCCTGCGGAAGCGGTGATCAGCTATAAGGGACAATCTTTGGATTATCAAGAGTCTGGCAGCTCAATGTACTTTGTGTTCCTGCTGGCTCTGGGGATTGTATTCCTAGTATTAGCGGCGCAGTTCGAAAGCTATATTCACCCTATGGTGATCATGCTGACGGTACCGCTGGCCACAGTTGGCGCCTTGATTGGGCTGTGGTTTACGGGCCAGAGTCTCAATATCTACAGCCAGATTGGGATTATTATGCTGGTGGGCCTTGCGGCGAAAAACGGTATTCTTATCGTCGAATTTGCCAACCAGTTGCGGGATAAGGGCGTCGATTTCGACCGCGCGATTATTCAAGCCTCTTGTCAGCGTTTACGCCCCATCCTAATGACGGGGATTACCACTGCCGCGGGAGCCGTACCTCTGGTATTGGCCGCAGGAGCGGGGGCGGAAACCCGCTTCGTGATTGGTGTGGTGGTGCTTTCGGGCATTATGCTGGCGACCTTGTTCACTATCTTTGTGATCCCAACCGCCTACGGTCTCTTTGCCCGTAACAGCGGCTCGCCAGAAGCGATTGCCCAGCAATTAGATAAGGAGTTGGCGCAGGATTAATCCCACGCGAACACTTAGCCAAAATAGGCGCTTAAGTTCACTTAAGCGCCTATTTTATTTGGGCGAAATCATTTTGGGCGAAATCACTTTGGGTAACGTCAACGGCTTGAATATAGCGAAAGGAGGTTTTCTCAAAGCCAATGGACTCGTAGTAAGCTTGGGTCTGCTCGCGGCGCATAGAGGTGGTGACCTCAAGCTGACAACAACCCCGCTCACTTGCTCTGTCTTTTGCAAAGTCAATCAGTTGCGTCCCCACGCCTAAACCGCGACTCGCTTCAGTCACCACTAAGGCGGTAATGCGGCAGATTTGCTGCTGTGAGGGAAAATAATCAAAAAAGATCAAACTTATCAGCCCAACTATGTCTCCCTCAGACTCGGCGAGATAGATTTCATCCGATCTTTTGGGAGCATCGAGATACTGCTGTAATTGCGCCTCAGTTGCACTGTAACCCAGCTGTAACAGTAAGTTAGCCATGGCGTTAAGGTCTGTTATCTGTGCTTGTCTAA
Organism: Shewanella sp. BC20; assembly: GCF_003129585.1. Lineage (NCBI taxonomy): Bacteria > Pseudomonadati > Pseudomonadota > Gammaproteobacteria > Alteromonadales > Shewanellaceae > Shewanella > Shewanella sp. BC20. The sequence goes on from NZ_NHRI01000020.1 coordinate 80,567, forward strand.
TTGCAATAAAGCCCATCATGCTTCCTTATTCTGCCCAGTCCCAAGATTTCTATTAAGCAGGTAGTCTGCCAATACATGACTCTTGAGGTTGACATATTTTAGGCTAACACAAAGGGGTTAACGCATAAAAAATCCCACACTCATGGCGAAACCGACAAGCACAATAAAACCCCGCAACAGGGATTGGGGAATGCGATAAGCCAGCGCGGCGCCAAGATAGCCGCCAACAATGGCCATAATGGCAAGCAGTAATAGATATTGCCCGTCAATTAGATTACCTAGGGCGTAAATCACCACGGCAATGGTGGTGAGTAGAGCGGAGAGTAAATTCTTAAGTCCGTTCATCCCATGTAATTGGGTCTGGCCGAGTAGCCCAAAGGTGGCGAGTAAAATAATCCCTAATCCCCCATTAAAATAACCACCATAAATACAGACGAGACACAGAATCATCATTGCAGTCAGTGGCTTGACGGTATTCACTCGGGTGATGCTGGCATTCGCTAAGCGTTTTTTCAGTAACCAAGGCCCACCAATAAAGGCGAGGGTGGCCAGCAAAATCAGCCAAGGGACGAGATAAGCGAACACTTGCTCGCTGGTGCTTAGCAGAATCGCCGCGCCTAGGCATCCGCCAGCTATCGCAATCAGGCACAGGGTTTTTAGATTAAGATTTGCAGGATATTCAATCTCTTTTCGAAAACGCCAGGCACTGGCAAGGTAGCCGGGGAGCAGGGCGGCAGTGCCCGTCGCGTTAGCCAACAGTGGCGGCACGCCAACAAACACAAGGGCAAATAAGGTGATAAAGCTGCCACCGCCCGCCACCGCATTTAGCATGCCGCCGAGTAAGCCTGCGAGGGCGATCAGTAACCAATCCATAGTGAATGCTCCGCTGCTATTGACGTGTAGAAGTTGAACGTCAATTGCTTATAAAAACATCACCTTAACAGTAAGTTACTCAGATGAAAAGCCATCAATATTGTAAGTCGCGGCAGATTGATTGGCTTTATTATGTGGTCTGAATTGGTTTTGGTAGATAGCCTTGGCATTAATTGTTCTGCCGCTAGATTCATCTAACGTTATTAAGGCTTGGCACTGATGTATTTATTCTGCATGGAACAGTCCTGAAGCAAATATCGCGGTGGCTATGGCCAAGTATTGATCGCTAAATACTTCTTCTTCCCAGCAATGTTGCCCACGCTCTTGATAGTACACATGGTAGCTGGCATTCGATGGCGTAGCGATGCAGTACCAACCATCAAACGTCTGCTTGCTAAAGTTGACCCAATACTGCGCATCCGCTTGTTTGATCTGCTGGACTAGCGCTTCATCTTGCGCCAATAGCGCCGCCAGTTCGGCTGCGCTGGTGAGTTTGTGTTCGGTTTTTAACTGATTGAGTAGTGCTTTGAGTGTCATTATTGAAGGCCTTTTATCCTGAGGCGCTGTGTTAGCGAATCGCTGAGGCAATCGAGGATTCGATTAAAGCTTCAAACACATCGGCTTGGCCTGCGGGGATCAGTTGCCGATGAATTTCGCGGCGCTTTGCACTGTCAAATAAACGCTCCGCTACCCAACCCGTTAAATAGAGTGAGGACAGACAACCTCCCGCGGTGGCAATATTGCCATTGATCACCAGAGCTGAGTCTTCCACCTCCACCCCCATGGCCACTAATGCGGGTTTGGCATCGGGATGCGTCGTCGCCGAAATATTGTCGAGTAAGCCTAACTTGGCAAAGAAGAATGAGCCCGCACAAATACTGCCAAGCAATTGCCGTGCAGGGTCTAATTTAAGGGCCGACATAAACTCAGGATCCGCAAGTGCGGCAGGTACGCCTTTGTAGCCACTGCTGAATAATACCACGTCAGCATCGGCGACTTGCGCGACATGACCATCGGTTTCTACCGTCATCCCCAAACTCGACCTGTGGCTAGGTTTGGTCCCGAGCACTTTGACTGTCCAATCGGTTGTTGTGCGGCCGAGAATATCGCGCATTAAAAAGAAATCGATATCGGTAAATTCATCAAATATCACAATCGCAATCTGGTACATCCTTTGTCCTCTTGTTTGCATTGGGATGACTTAAGGCTTGAATAGGCTCAGCCTTACGTCAGGGTTATCAATATGGGGTTATTGGAATGCATGGTTAATCAACATCTTAACCAGCACTTAACGATGGGAGCCGCTTGGCAAAAATAGCATGGGCATTAAAATCTTGGCTTTGCATTCTGGTTAATGTCTGGGTTAACACGTCATCAGCCGCATCTTCAATCCGCTGGATCTTCTCTGCTGCGACATAGTCGCTAAAGGCTGTGGAGACTTGCTCAAACAACGATGTTATATCGCCAAATGCGGGATGACTGAATTGCGGGTTAGGCAACCCCCTAAGGGATCGCAGTTTTAGCAGCATTAACGCAGTCAATGGTAAATATGCGTGTGGCCCACTATCAAACTCAAAAAAGCACTTTTTATCGCCGATAACTGCTTGCTCTACCTGATGGTCACACAGGGTTTGCAACATAGTGCGAACAAACACCTCATCTTGAGTATCCCAGTTATCTAGAAATTCAGCATAGGGAAAGGAGGCTGTTTTACGAAGTGTCACTTGTACTTCAGTAGCAAAAGGCGGCTCAATAACACCCAAATATCGCCCATATAACAACACCAAAAAATCACCGATAAACCCGTGGGAACGAATTATCCAGCCAGCGCGCCAGGCGGTGGCGTTCGCATTATATAACTCATCCGCTTCAGCTTTTAGTCCTACTAACAACATAATCACAAGCTGAAATGCTCGTTCTGTTGCCCACATGGCATTAGCAATCTCACCTTTTGTTTCAATCTCGCGGTAAAAACGATAGTAGTCAATCGCAGTATCAAAATAACCATATGCTAGTGAGCACATCAATGGTTTAGCTTCAAGTATACCTGATTCGATATAGGTAAGCTGGGCCAGATAACCCCAATGGCGTTTGGGTACACCAAACTCAGCCCCAAATAATTGCCATTGACGAAAATCCTTATCGAATTCACGGTATTGCTTTACTCTTTCAAAACTATCAGTCTTCCCGCTATTGATATAATCGGTTAGTAGATGTTGATTGCGGGGAAATACATCTTGAGCATAATCGCGCATATGCTTACGACTGCGACTGCGTTTATTGAGATATTTAGCTAACAACTTGAGCATCCTTAGTATTTAGGCTGCGGCAAGTTTACCGCAACTGCATACAGGGGGGCTAACTGTGAAGTAAAACGACTATACAAGTCATCCATGCACACGATTTATAAAGTAGGGTTGAATACGCAGAACATTGCAGCAAACAGCGCTGATGCGTTGGCGACCATCGAAAAAAGGGACTTTTTCGTTGAGCCCCCAAGGATGGGTTTACGGCGTGTCGCCAGAGCATAAGTGCTGTTGCACTCGACAGTTAAGCAAAGCAGTAAAGAATCCGCCTTCTTAGAAGGCGGCTTTGATTTGCCCCTGGAAGGGGCTATTTCCTTACACCTACTTCATCTGTAGCGACAATTGAGCATCATGCTCTAGATCTTGCTTATCTTGATGGCGA
>NZ_NHRI01000021.1:0-71873 GCF_003129585.1 Shewanella sp. BC20
GGGCAGTAGAAGCAGATATCCATCAGGGCCAGAGAGATCCCTCAACAACAGGCCGGATATATGGGTGCAATGAACTCTTCTCAAAATCGCTATCGAATGTCTTGCAAACCGGATGGGTCCATATATGACCGACTAGCTTTCGCAGGTGCAGGGACGCATCCTTCGGAAGCGATAGCAAATTTGCCAATGAGCACAAGGGGCATTCAACTCCGTTGGGGGCGGCAAGGGAGATCCAAGAGGGAATTGCTGTTGATCCCCTCTTGGTCGGGTGTGGGTTGAAGACCCACGACCTTGATTCACTTCGGCCGTCAGGCCGCAAAGTTCAACGTAAATCAAATAGTGATTTACGCTGCCCCATCACACTGCGATTTACCCGCTTGATAACAGCTGGGTTGCCGTGGGCAGACGGCGCCGCGGGAGCAGATAAGCCGAGCATCATTTTTAATACCACGTTCAATCCAGTTGATATTCAATATCTTAGCCACACTTACTAGATCGCTTTTAATATGCTTGGGAATCGCGACCGAGCCGCCACCTGACACACAGGCGGCTTTTAAATCATGGGCGATAGAGAGTGTATCTTTGCCTTGGGCTTCAATGGCCGGATTCAAATCGATACCGGCACAGAGCACATGGGGGTTGCCCGCCGAGTCTTCGACCTTAATCGACTCGCAGCAGTAAATCCGTGGTTCATTGCCCACATTTAAAATCGAGATCTGCGCCGAGGTCCCAACTGAAGGTTCGCTAATCATTCTAAACACCGCCCAGTGCTGACAAGGGTCTTCCACCAGCCGCATATTGCCCCAAGGCAGAGGAATACCATTGCCTCGGTAAACGGCCTTGAGTTTGCCCGGCGCATAGGCATCAAAATAATGCCAATGGGGATAAGGCGATACCACCGTCATCCGCCGCATGGCGACCGAAGCCGACACTTGCAGCTGTTTATGCACCTCAATTTCGTAACCGTGGCGGTCGAGCAATTGTCGATAAGGCACCTTAGGGCATAACAGGGCTCCGGCAAAAAAACTGGACTCAAAGTCGCGCCACGCATGCAAAATATCCTGCGCGTTCAGGGTATTAGACTGCATCGTCACTTCTTCATCCATCTCCAGTTTTCGGCCAGAAATCATCACACTCTTAAGCCCATCTTTATTGTGCAACACACAATGGCCGATATGGGCGGCGAGATCGTACTTCAGTCGACTGGGGCGATTTTTAAGGACTTTATTGATGTAAATTGTGCTGGGCGGCTCGAAGAAAGAAGTCACTAACTGATGGGAGCTTACGCCGCGCTCGTCGATCACTTCTTGGGGCGTACTATCTATCCATTTGATTTTTAAGCCTACGCCCTTGGCAATATCCAGCATCTCCTCGAGGGATAAGGGCATACGTTTTAACCCAACTTCTTCGGCGGCACGTTCAAGATCGGGGAAATGGTTTTGATGATGTTCCTGATGGGCGCGAATTAATAAGTGGGCGAATTGTCGACCCGAAATCCCAGTCTGGGATAGCATTTCAGGGATTGCTATTTGCAAAATATCATTTGAAAACAAAAAGCTGGGTTCGAGCGCCATGCCGCTAATCCCACCACGGCGGCCTTTGTCCGGCGTGATGGCACTTTCCTCGGGCACGTCGTCTAAAAACCAGTCAACGTCCTTTTGAAAAACCGTGGCAATCACGGCCAACATTTCGGCACTGGGTACGCGTTTTCCACGCTCGATCATCGACAAATATGACACAGAGGGCGCACTGCCTGCATCGACGCGAATGCAACGCGCAGATAAATCTTCCATGGTTAAATTGTTACGTTTCCGTAGGTTACGTATTTTTGTCCCTAGGAAATGTGACTTTCTCATCAAGCTCTGGTCATTGCGCATTTTGTAAAATTCACATTGTAAAATTTTTATTGTGAAATTGTAGTCAAAAAAAGACTAGACTACAAATTAAGCAATCGAGGCAGGTTATCCACCTGACACTGCTTAACCATTAACTCTGTCGGACAAACCAAATTGAAGACAAACGTTGAACCATTAGAAGTGAAATCAAGGCCCTAATTTTTAATTTGAATGTGTAGAGGATACAGCGATGAATATGTCAATTATCAATAGCCACCAGATCCAACCGAATCTAAACAGCTTCATCGCAGAAGAAGTGCTTGCCGTCGCCCAAGTGAACGTGGCCGAGCATGAAAAACTAGCCCAGGCGAAGCAGTTCCTCGACCGTCATTTCCCACTGGATGCGGGTTCGCACCAAGATGTGATCAGCTATGTGGTTTACTACCAACACCTACTGGCATTTTTTGCCGACGGCAGCCACAGCGGATTACGCCAAACCAAGCAGTTTGTTGCCTTCAACGGCACTAAAGATGCGCCAAGCGCCATAGTGTTACAGGACCAAGGCTGCCATGTTGAATTGTGTTTCGACCGCACTGGCATGATAGGCGCGCGGGATTTAGCAAATTTGGAAGATGTGCAAATCGAAGCGCCTGTTGAGTTAGCCGCCGAACCCACAGAGACACGTAACACCACCTCACGCCACTGGTTAAGCCTGTTACATGCAGGAATGCCAAGCGCTAACGATATTCAAGACAAGCTGTTTACTGCTAAAGATGGTGGCGACTACAGCCTGCAACGTATCGTGAATCTCTAAATTCCGCGTATTTTCACGGGAGAGTTGCCGTCGGCGGCTCTCCTTTTTAAGCCTCAAACCTACCTGCTTATTAAGGCTCAATAAAATTGACTTACAAAATAAATTAAATTGATTTTATTGAAGCTGAACGCAATCGTTATAATGCCCGTCTTTGTCAGCGTCCCAATGCTTATTCGGTTGGCTTATTCGAGTACCCATGCCTATGTGGATGAATACGACAATCCAAGATTGGAACGATAACACTCAGTCGCAAACCTAAGGCGTTATGAATTTTTCATCGATAGTCTCGCAACTTAAGCAACCCCATCGCCTTGTGTTTATCTGCGCTGCGCTACTGTGTCTCGCGCCTGTTATCTCATCCCCTATGGCGCTTGTGCTCGGTTTTACCTTGGCCAGCCTAGGTTGGGTGCCAAACGACTGGAATATCGCTGCCCTCACCAAAAAATTACTGTCCTATTCGATTATTGGTTTAGGCTTTGGCATTAACTTCAACGCCGCGATTGAGGCCAGCAGCCATAACCTCGGATTAATTGTCGGCTCGATTATTTTTACGCTGATCTTGGGCTTTTTGGTGACTCGCGCTTTAAAGTTTGACCCGATCACAGGGCACTTAATCGCCTCTGGCACCGCCATCTGTGGTGGCAGCGCGATTGCCGCCGTATCGCCCGCCATTAATGCCAAACCAGACCAAACCGCCACCGCATTAGCCTGTGTATTTGTACTCAACTCGGTGGCTTTGTTTTTATTCCCCGCCCTCGGGCATTTGCTCAATATGAGCCAATACAATTTTGGCGTGTGGAGTGCCATCGCGATTCACGACACTTCCTCAGTCGTCGGCGCGGCCTCTGCCTATGGTGATGAAGCACTTAAAACCGCGACGACCATTAAACTGGCGCGCGCACTGTGGATTATCCCTATCGCCCTTGTCAGTGCCCTGATCTTTGGCGGCGATAAACGTAAGCTTAACCTACCGTATTTTATTGGATTTTACTGTTTAGCCATCGCAATCGCCCATTGGTTACCACAGTTTCAACCACTCTACGACACGCTGTTTATGGTATCGAAACGTACCTTGGTCCTATGTCTGTTCTTGATTGGTGCGGGGATTACGGTGCAAAAAATGCGGGCGAGCGGCCCTAAGCCTTTGCTGCTGGGCGTGGTTCTGTGGGCAGCGATTGGAATAACGTCTTTAGGTTATATTCTGTATTTTCAATAGATTGGATTTGAGCCTAGCAGCTCAGATTGACGTGCTAACGCGGGATGCATTATTCGGCGTTGGGTTTAATCCGCCAAGCTAACCCCAGTACGCCTAAAAAGGCGGAAAATTCGATCAGCGAGCGGAGTAATCCTGTGGTTTGCGTGGATGCAACCAAGGCAATAAGGCAAAACACAATCAGCAGCGAGTTTTTCAATTGCATCCTCCGACGAACTTAGGGGATGCTCATTATTGTTTAGAACCAAAAAGCCAGCCAATATCGATTTTCAATAACAAATAGCTATAACAACTAAGCCTGAGCGTTTAGCTTAAGCGGCTTTATGGGCGCTATCGGACTCGTTTGCCGCCAGTTCTTGGTTATGTTCTTGAATAAAATCCTCCATAAACCAAGCACAAAAGGTGTGGCGGCCATCCACATCGGCCTTGCCATAAATGGTCGACGCCTGTTGACGCACCGTTTTCTCTTTTGTCTGCCTCACTTCGGCAATTTCTTTAAAACTCAGACCTTTAAGCAATAAAAATGCGACTTGCTGCTCGCTCTTGGTAAAACCCCAAGTATCAAACTGGTTCGATACGGCTTGGCTGTATTCCTGTCTGGCGGAGCGCATTTGGGTCGACATATTGTCGATTTTTTTATCGGCGAACTCGAGGCGTTTTGCTAAGGCTTTAACCTCGCGCGAGCGGCGAATTAAATCGTAACTGAGGTAGATGGCCCCAACGGCGGTGAGCACTAAGAGTATGGCTTCCTGCACTAAATGCCATTGCGGGATGCCTAATTGAATGTCGGAACTAATGTCAAAAAGCTTAAAGCACATGATGAGTGCCAGCAGACCAATAATGACAATATCCTTCATCTAAAACTCCTAAATAAAAGCAAAATCAATCAATTATTTTATGGGACATATGTACCATAGGCGGATTTATGATACAGGTCCCCGACGACTTTCAGCCGTCAATCCCTACACTGACAGCATTGTTTAATACCACAGAATCATCTCATGTCTGTCAGTTCGTCTTGTATCAAGTTATGTCTGTTGACCAGCTTAGTCGGCAGTAGTTTCCTGTGTCTTGCGGCGGAAGCTGAACTTTCCCAAGCGCTTTCGAGCAGCCAAGCGAGGTTGACTCATCTCACTTCGTCGAGTAACCAAGCGGCAAATTTATCCAGCTCGACCTGGCTCACCGGCCTGCCGAGCATTAGCTTAAGTCACCTCGGGAGCTTGGATAATAGTAACAGCTACGAGCAGGAACTCTCAGTCAATTTGCCATTTAAATCGCCCGCGCTACACAGCAGCGATAAGCAAATAAAACAGCTCGCCGAGCAAATTCATCAACAACAAACGGCGCTGCAAGCCTTGTATCTCTCGGGATTATTAAGGCAGAGCCTATGGGAATACCGCCAGAGCGAAGTCAAACTGGCGCAGCTTGAGCGCAAACAGCAGTTGCTCGATAAACTCCATCGCCAGCAAAAACAACTGACCGATGCGGGGGAATTGCCACTGGCCAACACTCTGCTGCTGGAGCGGGAAAGTGTCGATATCGCCTTAAGCCGTGCCGACATTCTGCAGCAACAAGCCCAATCTTTAACCCTATATCAACAGCTGACGGGCCAAGATCAGATGCCAAGCGCGATAGAAGAAACTGACCGCCCGCTTGGCAAGGGCGCCGAGACCTTAGCCCAACATCCCCTATGGCAATTGCTAAAGCTGCAACAACAGCAACACCTGCTGCTGATCCAAACTCAGCAAGCGGGTGAGCGCGATCCTTGGACCGTCTCACTCACAGCAAAAAATACCGCGGATACGGGCGTGGATGATCAACAGTTAGGCATCGCCGTGTCAGTGCCCTTAACCTTGGGCTCGGCACTGTCCCAGAGCGATTTATCCCAATGGCAACAAGCGAATACCGAGCAAAGTCTCAATCTTGACCGCAGCGCCCTCGAACTTAAAAACCAATGGGATCAATTAGTCCGCCAGCAAACTAACCTCGTCGAGCAACAGCGCCTACTCACCCAAGCGCTCACCCTCAGTCGCACCATTACCGAGGAACTCGCCAAGGTAAAAGATCAAGATCAGGTGAGTTATGAAGTCTGGCTGCGCCGCTATATGGAGGCGCTCGACACCGAATCCCGCTTGGCGCTTAACCGCGTCAGCTTGCAACAACAGCATTCTCAACAACTCCAAGCCTTAGGAATTTCATTATGATGGCCAAGTACGGCGCATGCCTTCTCTATTTATCCGCGAGTGTTGTAGGCTCAGCGCAGGCCGAAAGCTTAGCCATCAGCGCCTTAGGCAATCTCGACCTCAGTTACACCCAACCACAAAGGGTCGCCAGTTATGAGGGCAGTCCATTGCCAGCGCAGGTTGAAATCCTCCCCGGCAATGATTACTGGATCAGCACGCCCGAGAATATCCAGCAGGTGCACTTTCTCGTCGGCCAAGGCCAGCGCGTCAGTAAAGGCCAAGCGATAGTCAAACTCACTGGGCCAGAAGTGTTCCACTACCTCGCCCAAGTCGAGGCCGCGGCGAGCCTGTATCAACTCGCCAAGAGTCGCTATGAGCGCAACAAACCTTTGCTCGCCAATGGCAGCATAAGCGCCGAAAAATGGCGTGAGATTAGTCAGGACTATTTCACGACCCACCTCGAATACGAGCATATGCAGCACTTTATGGAGCGCGTCCACAGCACGGATGCGGCAACCGACTCCTTAGTGGTCGCCGCGCCCGTCGACGGTATCGTTAAACTCAATGCCATCAGCGGCCCTTATATGGCCGGGGATCAGCTGTTTTCACTGGTGCCCAATAACAGCATCCGCGTCAAAGTGAATGTGCCGACGGGGCAGTCACACTCCCTGTCGGCCATCAACATTAATCAATGCCATATCGCGATTGAGTCACTGTCAGCCATCGCCGAAGGCGCCTTTGTCACGGCTTGGTCTTCGGCGGTGCCACAGGAATGTAACCTGTTGTTAGGTCAGCAAATGACTGTGGTTCCTGAGTATCAAAAGGCCGTCTATTTACTGCCCAAAAACAGTGTGTTTAGTTGGGAGCAAGACAGCCAAGTGTTCACTCAGTCCGATAACCAGCTCAATGCGTTGACGGTCGATATTTTAGGTTCGACGCCGGAGCAATATATTGTCGCCAGCGATCAAGACTTGAGTCAGCTGCAAGTCCTATCCCAGTCGGTTGCCGCGGTGAAAGGCATCATGCTCGGTTTAGGAGGCGAATAAGATGCTCACCTCTGTGATCCGTTTTTCGCTCACTCAGCGACTCTTTGTGCTGATTGTGGCGCTGATCCTCATGTTGGCAGGCGCACGCGCTTGGTTCGCCATTCCCTTGGATGCCTTTCCGGATATTTCCCCAACCCAAGTGAAGATTATCCTCAAGGCTCCGGGCATGACGCCGGAGGAAATCGAGGCCCAGATTACCGTCCCGATTGAAACCGAGCTGCTCGGCATTCCGAAGCAATCGATTCTGCGCTCGACCACTAAATACGCCATTAGCGATATCACCCTCGATTTTGAAGAAGGCACGGATATCTATTGGGCGCGCCAACAGGTGAGCGAGCGCCTCTCGGCGGTCTGGGACAGTTTTCCCGAAGGCGTGAGTGGCGGTGTGGCGCCCATGAGCACGCCGCTCAGTGAAATCTTTATGTTTTCACTCGAAAACCCCAATCTTTCCCTGTTGGAGCGACGTCAATTACTCGAGTGGGAAATTCGGCCGCTGCTGCGCACAGTGCCGGGTGTTGCCGATGTGAATATCCTCGGCGGTTATGCCAAGAGTTTTAGTATCAGCCCCAATCCTGCGGCGATGGCGGCTGCGGGCGTGAGCTTTGCCGCGCTGCAACAAGCGATTGTGGAGAATAATCACAACGAAGGTGCCGGTAAGCTCACCATAGGTACTGACACCATCATAGTGCGCTCCGAGGGACGCATCGATGATATCGACGAGCTTAAACAGCTAGTGATCAAAGCCGATAATGCCAAGGTCTATCGCTTGCAGGATCTCGCCGATATCCAGATAGGCCACCTTGCGCGCTACGGCGCCGTGACTAAGGATGGTAACGAAACCGCCGAAGCATTAATCATTGCCCTCAAGGACGCCAATACGGCACAAGTGGTTAACAACATTAAGGAAAAGCTGGCGCAAATCAGCCTGACTCTCCCCGAAGGCAGCCAGATAAACACCTTTTACGACCGCGCCAACCTGATCAATACCGCTATTGAGACCATCTCCAATGCGCTATTCGAGGCCGTAGTGCTGGTCATCGTATTGCTGGCACTGTTTTTAGGTAATGTCCGCGCCGCGTTAGTGGTGTCCCTGTCGCTACCGCTAGCCGCACTGTTCACCTTTTTGATGATGGATTACTTCAATCTCTCCGCTAACTTGATGAGCCTCGGAGGCCTCGTTATCGCCATCGGCATGTTGGTGGACTCCTCCGTGGTCGTGGTTGAAAACATGGTGAATTTAATCGCCACTAAACAGCGTTTGCCGCGTTTACACTTGATCTTTCGCGCCACCAAAGACGTCGCCATTCCGGTAGTATCGGGCACGGTTATCGTCATCATAGTGTTCTCGCCACTGCTCACCCTCAGTGGTTTAGAAGGCAAACTCTTTACCCCAGTCGCCATCACCATAGTGTTTGCCATGCTGTCGGCGCTGGTGTTATCGCTGACTGTGATCCCCGTGATTGCCTCGTATCTCGTTAACGAAAAGGCCGCGAAAGAACCTAAGGCCATCGAAAAGCTCAAGCACCTTTACCTTGGCAGCCTAAAAGCCTGCTTTGGTTGGCAAAAACCTTTTATGCTCACCGCCTTTAGCTTGCTGATTGTCAGTCTCGGCCTGTTTAGTCTGGTGGGGAAAACCTTTATGCCGACCTTAGATGAGGGCGACATTATTCTCCAGTTAGAGAAATCCCCTTCGATTTCCCTCGACGCTTCCATCGCTATCGATAAACAGATCCAGCAAACCCTGCTAAGCCAAATCCCCGAAATTAAGCAGATGGTGGCGCGCACCGGCGCCGATGAGATTGGTTTAGATCCTATGGGATTGAACGAAACCGATGTGTTTTTAGAGCTGGCGCCCCGCAGCGAATGGCGTTTTGCGACCAAAGAGCAACTTATCGATGCCATCCGCACTGTGCTGCTCAAATATCCCGGCGTGAACTTTAACTTTACGCAACCGATACAAATGCGCGTTTCCGAAATGCTCACAGGCAGCATTGGCGATGTCGCGATTAAAGTATTCGGTAATGATATCGAGACCTTAGGCAAGCTCACCGGCGAAATAGAACAACTGGTCACAACGACTCAGGGCAGTGTCGACGTTAAGATGGCGATGATTGAAGGCAGCCCCTTTATTAATCTCACCTTAGATAACGAGCTGGCCCGTGGGTTTGGGATGAGCACTATGGAGTTTGCCCGCTACCTCAAGAGCCAACTCGAAGGCGTGGTCGTCACCGAAGTGCTGCAAGGGAAGAAGCGCACGCCCGTGCTTATCGCCAATAATCAAGCGCAGATCAGCAACATTAACGAACTGCAAAATCAGCTATTGGTGATGCCAGATCATTCCCTAAAACGCCTAAGCGATGTGGCCGTTTTGAGCTATAAACAGGGCCCTATCCTGATCGAGCGGGAACAAGGAAATCGCTTTTCGGTGATCACCACCAACGTCCAAGGGCGGGATATTGTGGGCTTTGTGGAGGAGCTAAACAGCAAAATCACCAAGGAAATCAAACTGCCCAGCGGCTATAGCGTTAGCTTCGGTGGCGAGTTTGAAAACCAGCAGCGCGCCACCAGCAATTTGTTGCTGGTGATCCCCATAGCTATCGCACTGATCACTTTGATTTTATTCACCACCTTCGGCTCACTAGCAAAATCGGGATTAATCCTCGCTAACGTCCCTTTTGCCATGATGGGCGGTATCGTCAGCTTGTATCTCTCGAGGGAATACCTCTCGGTGCCCGCCTCAGTAGGCTTTATCGCCCTGCTCGGTGTCGCCGTGCTTAACGGCGTAGTGATGGTCAGTTATTACGAACAAACCAAATACTTATTTGGCAGCCTCAGGGAGCGAGTCGAACAGGGTGCGGCGCGGCGACTCAGACCCATTCTGATGACGGCCACCACCGCCATGTTTGGTTTGATCCCCTTAGTGTTCGCCTCGGGCCCAGGTGCTGAAATCCAAAAACCCTTGGCCATTGTGGTGATCGGTGGATTGCTCACATCGACCATTACGACCTTGTATTTACTGCCCATGTTGTATTTTTGGCTGGAGAAACGCCGATGAGCACGGAACAACTGCTAGTCCTGATCGCCCAAAACGATATTAAGGACGATATAGTCGACACCCTGATTGAGTTGGAGTTTTTATCCGGCTTTAGCTTGGGCAATATTTGCGGATTTAGCCGAGAGCACAGCCATTTCAACATCAAGGAACAAGTGGAAGGTTATCGGGAGTTTTGTAAGTTTGAGATTATGCACCCTGTAAGCCAGCAAAGCGCCCTGCTTGAGGCACTAGCAAAGGTCTGTAAACACAACCCTTGCCGTTATTGGATTAAGCCCATCTATCAAAACGGCACGCTTTCCTAACGATAAAGGGCATACAGCCTTTGAGTGAGTGACTACAGAATCGGGGTTGGGCGACGCACTAAGTAACCACTGGCGATTGAGAGAATGCAGTAGGCGGTAAAGAAGTAGAATCCGCTCTCAAACTGCGCCTTGGTCTTTAGCATTTCGCCCATGCCACCCGAGGCATTGCCCGCCAAAAAGGTAATGATCAGGGCCACCACAAACACATCGGCCATCGACCATTTCGCCAGCGCAGACACTAGATGATGAATGCGCCACTGCAGCGCAACCGAACTCACGCTTTGTTGTACCAACATCAGACTGAGTTTCACTGCGGGGATAATGATACTAAACAGCATCACCAGACCAGCCACTAAGCGATTGCCTGAGTTGTATAATTCGGTGACTGTGCTCCAAATACTGCGGGTTTGCTGTAATACTTCTACCTCACCCTTGAGGTTATTCAGCCCCAACAGCCCACTGACCATATTCAACATGCCACGGGCACTGTCGCGCCCCGAGTCCTCATCGAAACTTTGTGCGACCTGCTCAATCCCTTGTTCGGTGAGTTTGGCCTTATCTATGCTGCCATTGAGGCTCAAAATGGGTTGAGTCACGCCGGGAATTAACAGCGCTAAAGACAGCAGAATAACGAGAATCGGAAGGAGAGAGTTGCGTACACTATTCATAACTGGGCCCTAGAAAAACTTTGGCCCAGTGTACGGCCTTTCCCCTTATCGGGGCAATGAATGGCACCTGACAACTTGGCAGATATCAGGCGCAACGGCGCGCATTAGTAGAAGGGTTTAGGATCGATATCCAGCGAGCTAGGTGAAACTCCGCGTTCAATATGCAGATCCGACTTGAGCAAATCTACCATAACCACCTCGGTGTAACGTTTTGCTTTTAAAGAATAAAAGCATTTTACGATCGGGTGTAATGCGTCCCGGTCCTTCGAAGTCCAGACGATACCCACTCGTCCATCGGACAATTCGACCAAAGAACCGACAGGATACACGCCGACGCAGCGAATAAACTCGTATACCAGTTCTTGATCGAGATGGAACGGTGTCAAACTCAGTAGGATCTTAAAGGCCGCCGCGGGGCTCATGGCCTCTTTGTAACAACGAGTGGCGGTGAGGGCGTCGAAGATATCAACGATACAACTCATGCGGCCATGGAGTGGGATTTCCTCGGCCTTTAATCCCCTTGGGTATCCACGGCCATCAAGCTTTTCATGGTGCATCAGGCAAACGTCTTTACTGACCTGAGATAAGCCTTTTGTTTCGTTCATAATTTCAAGTGCATACACTTGATGCAGCTTCATATGTTCGAATTCTTCTGGGGTCAGTTTACCCGGCTTATGAAGCACCTTGTTATCGACCTTGATCTTGCCGATATCGTGCAAGATACCACCGACCGCCATTTCCCGAAGAATCGAACGGTCGAGCTTTAAGTACTTACCAAAGGTAACCAACAGGAAGGCCACATTCACTGAATGTTCAAGCAGATAAGCATCCTTTGAACGCAGTGCAGACATACATCTCAGCGCGTCTTCATCCAACAAGACAGATTCAATCATGCTGTCGGCTAAGGCTTCGAATGGGGCGACTTCTATCGCTTTGCCTTCAAAGGTTTCTGACAAGACTTTGCGGATCAAGTCTTTCGCTTCGGTCAAAATGACCTGCGCCTGCTTTTGTTGATTCTCGCGGGTCGCTAACGGTTTCTTCGGTTCTGGCGGAATGTTGTTGCTGGCTTTACGTTTAAAGCCACAATGTTCGGCCGAACGTTCAGTGTCGACCCAAACAAATTTGATCCCATTCTTGGTTAATTTGGCAATCGCATCCCTGTGCTTGATTTGGCCAGCGTTTGCAATGGCGAGTCGACCTTGATCACTTTTGTCTATCGCACAGACAAACATACCCAATGTTAATTGCGACACGGGTAATTTGATTAGCTCAACTGATTCTGCCGACTCACTCATTTCTAGCAACCCCAAGGCATAGAGAAGATTACTGCTACTGACCACGCAACACACTATGCTAATTTAGCACATTATGAAGCCATTTTTATCTTGGTAGTATAGGACAGTATAACTTGCATTCTAAGCTGGGGAGGCTAAAAGCACCATATGCTTTGATGACAAGCCTCAAAGAACAAGGCAAAAACCAAGCAAAATGATGGGACTCGGTTCAAATATAAGCTAATTAGTTAATAATACGGTATTTTTTAGCATCAAACATTCGAAGCTTGTCATCATCCAACGACGATATTGGCAGTTATAACAGGAGCGAAGTTCATCATCGACCTGCTCATCCTCATCATCGGGAGCAAAGCGAGGGCACAGTTGTGCCACCCGTCTCGCCTCGGAATATTGCTGTAAACCCGCCCGAAAAATCCAGCGCTCCGTCTCGTATTCAAACTGTTGAAGTAGCTCTTGCTCCATTTTCACCTCAATAGTCCTGTAAGGCTTGCTTACCCGCATTACGCCAAAGTTCACCGTCCTTCGCGACTAACAATACAAATTGATGCTCAAGGTAAACGGCCTTCACTTTGCCTTTGAGTTGAACCTTTTCATCCGTCGCTAAACGGGTTTTATCTGTGCTAATGACCGCATCGAGGCCAGTCTGCTCGAGAATCTCTGCCACAGTTAATTCGAGGGAGACTTCCTCAAGTTGACCGAGTTTGATTTGACCCTTCACTCGCCCATCGCTCCCCATTAAGCGCAGCCCTAATCCCGCCAAGGCACCAATCACGCCTTGGCCAGTACCACCGTGCTCGGTGAGTTGGATCTGTAACTGCTCTGCAAGCTGATAGGCGGCTTCTTTGGTAATCACCTCACGCTTGGCGCTGAGTCCGAAGTCTATCAGCGCATGCACATCATAGTCGGAATCGACATCCAAAATCGCAATCCCAGGATCCGCCTTAGGCGCCGCTTCGGCCACCAGATGCGCGACCGCCAGACGATGGATTTCCGTCTGCGATAATGGCGACTGCAGCGCAAAACACATGGCACTGTTGTGTGAGGTGTAGGGAATGTCAGGGTGCACAAACAGTTGATGCCGTGTCACAAAGGAGGCCTTACCTCCTGAAGTTTGCGCGAGTAAGAGTGCAATTTCCTCGGCAATTTCGCCCGTGCCCTTAGTGCCAATGTCGTCGGTATCGTCGATACAAATAAGCCAATTTTTCATCGGTATTCCTAGCAGTTAAAACTTGTCACGGTGAAGGAGATCATGGGCCTTAAGCCTATGCAGCACGGGAGGCACTAACAGGGCACCTAAGGTGGCAAAGAATCCGCCCTTAAGCACGCTTGCGCCCCATTGGATCAGCACGACATCGAGCGCCATGCCCGCCAGCGCATTGGTCAGTGCCACTTTGACCGCCCACGCCATACAACCAACAATGCCTAAAATCACGCAGCGCCAATGCAGGCTTAATGTGAGCGGTAACAACAAGGCCACCAGATCCATAGCGATAGCAGGTAAGATAAACTTCAATAAAATCATTGGACCGCCCTTACCAACACCGAGCGCCATGGCGACTAAACCCGCAATGCCGCCACAGGCAATCATGCTGCCGAAACGCCCAAGCACGCCGTAGCAAATCAAGTAGAAGAAGCTCATTAAAAACATGCTGTGGCCAGAAAGCCCAAGCTTGAGCCTTAACATGCCCGTCAATGCCACCAGCAGGGTGGCACAAAAGCCGATAAACAAAGAATCCTGTAAGCTCAGGGGGAGTTTTTTATTCATTTTTTGTCTCTGGGTGAATGCCAATGGGTGGCACGTGAACTCTTACCAAAGTGGCGGCTCTGGGCCGCAACCGCCATCTGGCGAGATAATTTAAGCAATTGGATTAACACAGGAAACAGCACGCAGTACACCAATTCTGGCCAGTTTTTAGGATTCCGCAGCGCCTTAGGGGTAATGCGTGCGCCGCGCAGACACTGGATCTGGTAAATCTCGCGCACTTCGTCCGCCATATAGGGCAGCAAACTCAAAGATGCAGCCACCACAAAGGCCCATTTGCTCGGCAAGAATGCACTTAAGACTTCGCCGATACGCTCAGGCGCCGCCGTGATACACAACCACCATCCAGGGATAGTCGCTAAAATAATGCGTCCCACCACCACAGCGCCTTGGGCAAGGTGATCAACACCATAGAGCAGCAGATAAAGACTTAAGGTAATCGTCAGTTGAATCACGCCGAGTTTCACCACGCCCATTATACTGCCTCGGCGCGCTAACCCATGGAGCACGAGCAAGCCATTCACGGCCGCCAGCGGCAGCAGCAAATCGGCGGGCAATACAAAAGCGCAGGCGGAAAGTACGCAGACTAAAAACAGCGACAGCGCGCACAGAGTGGTTTCTTGCTTCTCGCGACTCCAACGCCGGCGGGCACGTAGTCGCCATCGACGACAACTAACCCACATAGCGCTCCTCCATCCCCATGGCTTCTTCTGCCAACAGCCCTTGGCGCAGGCTTAACTGCCGCGACACCGCACTGTGTTCCACCAGCCTGTGGCTGGTCATCAGAATCGCACTGCCTTGGGCACTGAGGCGCTTGAGCAGGAACCAAACTTTGCGATAGTACTCTTTATCCATACCCGCGAGCGGGTCATCGAGTAGCAGTACCTTAGGCTGCAAGCAGGCTAAGGATGCCAAGGCAATCAGGTGTTGTTGACCATAGGACAGCTTATGGGGCGACTGTTCGGCCAGAGTGCTCAACTCGAGATCAAGCAACATTTGCTCGGCACGCGCAGTCGGAAGTTCGAAACGATTCAAACTAAACTGCATCTCGGCCAGCACATTGGTTTCAAACAGTTGTCGACTCGGCCTTTGCAGCAATAGCCCTAACTCGGCGCCGTACACACCGAGTTTAGGTTTACGGCCTAGCACCTTGAGTGGCAAACGTAGCTTTAAGTGCAGCATGCCCGCGAGGGATTTTAAGAGGCTAGTTTTACCCGCGCCATTATCCCCCACTAAGGTCACTATCTCGCCCGCATGCAGTTGAAACCCTTGCGGACAGCTAAACAAGGGCTGACAACCATCGAAGCAAAAATCAAACGCCTCGGCGCTGACCAGCACTTTGCCTAAGTGATGTGCGCCTCCCCAAGCTCTCACTGGCACGTCCTGCACTGGGGCATCGCTAACGGTGTATATTCCCTCGGATAAACGGCCAGCCTCTAATTGCCAATAGTGCTGGATAATCTCGGCAAAGGCCGCCGCATTATGTTCCACCAGCACCAATGCCATACCTTCGGCAATCAAATTACGCAGCACTGCCAATAGCTCGCTTACACCGTGATCATCGAGCTGCGCCCATGGCTCATCGAGCAAGAGTAAATGCGGCTCGCACACCAACTGGGCGGCAATCATCAAACGGTATTTTTGGCCGAGGGAAAGGGTACTGACAGGGGTATCGAGCCGTAAAAACAGCCCGACGCGTCGCAGCGCTAACTGCACCTTAGGCAACATATTCTCGGCGGGGATGCCGAGATTCTCTAAGGCGAAGGCAACTTCGGCGCCCACGGTTTGCCTCAGTAGCTGGGTTTGAGGATCCTGCATCACTAAGCCAGTCACCAGCTCTGGATGACGCCAAATATCGCCCTCATGGGGACGCGACAGCACGCCCGCCAGTAGATTGAGTAGACTCGATTTCCCCGAGCCCGTTGGCCCGCTCACACAATGGCATTGGCCTGCGCCAATCGAGAGCTTAAGCTCCTGTAAAACTGGGGCTAATTGGCTACCATAGTTAAAGCTGACACCGTCGAGCTCGAGTAATTTCATCTTAAATCTGCCAGTTCACACCAACGAAGAACTGACGACCAGCCTGAGGCAATGCTTCACTCTGGTAGTAGTTCTCATCCAATAGGTTAGTGGCGCGCAGATACACTTCTAACTTATCGGCGATCAGCGGCTGCACTAAGTTGATATCCACTAAGGTGTAGTTATCCAGCGACTGCTGTTGATACTGGTTCTGACCGTTCACTTTCACCTGAGTCGCATAAACCTGATCGAGGATACGCTCCACATTGAGGTGGACTTGCGTCTCGAATGGGAATTCGTAACTCATTTGCCAGCGCAGCTGGTGACGAGGACGATATTGCAGCGCATCTAAGGTATCGTCGCCTTCCATTTCTTTCGAGTCTAGGAAGCTGTAAGAGAAGCTCAGATCTAAATGCTCAATCGCATGATTGTTAATCTGGAAATCAACCCCTTTGAACTCATAGCGCCCCATATTTTGGTAGAAACCATCAGTATCTTTGGCGATATAGTTCTTCGCATCGGTGTAAAAACCATAGAGCGAGAAGTCGGTGCTGGCTGGTAGGTTTTGATCCAGACCCAGCTCAACATGTTTAGACTCTTCCGCTTCTAACTCACTGTTACCCGATGATTGCGAGTACAAATTCACCATAGAAGGGAAACGTACTTTGCGGGCCACACTCAGGCTCAAACGAGAGTCAGGCACAATCTGCCAATAACTAGACGCCATCGCCGAGTAGTTATCATCCGTACCGTCTGAGGTATCGAGTGAATGGAAAGCCCCGCCCAAGGTGAAGCCATAGTTATGCTCTGACTGATACTGATATTCGGCCGCTGCAGTATATAACCATGCAGAATCATTTAGGTTTTCAGCGCTGCCAGAGCCTGTTCCACTGCCACTACCCGTGCCACCGCCAGAACCTGTTCCACTGCCACTACCCGTGCCACCGCCAGAGCCTGTTCCGCCGCCGCTACCCGTGCCACCGCCAGAGCCTGTTCCGCCGCCGCTACCCGTGCCACCGCCTGTTCCGCCGCCGCTACCCGTACCACTGCCAGAGCCTGTGCCGCTACCTGAGCCGCTGCCAGAACCTGAACCATTGCCTGTACCCGAGTTATTGCCAGTACCGCTGCCAGCGTTACTGGAGTAAGTGTCCACTACAGACTTCCAGCTCTGCTCTTCAGCAATCACAGAGGTGGTTAACAGCCCAGCTTTATGAAAATCGGTGATTAACTGTAAATTGACCCCTTGCACCACGGAACGGCCATCTTGGGTTTGCGTCAATGCTTGATAGGTTTCATCGGCATAGGCTGCTTCTAAGGTATCGCTTTGATTGTGATAACCAAATCCACGCAGGGTAAAGGTATCGTCAAACTGATGGGCTAAGCCGAGTTGGAAGGTATGCGAATCATAGTCGTCGGTACGCTCATACTTGAGCTTACCGCTGCCAGTACCATCACGTGAGGGTTTACCCCACTCACCATTACGCAGTGCCATATTGGCGATCAGCTGTGTCTTATCCGATAACCAATAGCTGCCTTGGGCATAGACGTTGGTGACTTCTTTATCTGAGTTAACTCTCAGCTCACCGTCTTGATATTGAGTTGGCTCGAAATCGTTCGACATAGGGAAACCATCGGTCTGCTGGCGGCTAACACTCACCAATCCCTGCCAATCATCGCCCGAGCCAGCGGCGCTAATATCACCATTAAAGGTATTGTCTTTACCCGCTTCTAAACGTCCAGACAAGGCGGGCGCTGTGCTGCCTTGCTTAGTAATAATATTGATCACCCCGCCAGCACCACTTGGGCCGTACAGAACTGAAGTCGGCCCAACCGACACTTCAACCGAGGCAATTTGGCTGGTTGGGATCACGCTCGGGTCGAACTGGCCATCGTCGGCACTGCTCATAGGTACGCCGTTCACCAACAGAGTGACATGGCGAGTCTTAAAACCACGAATATCGACCCTAGGAGTACCATCGCCGCCCACACGGATATAGACGCCTGGTACATTTTTCAGCACTTGGTCTAAGGTCTGTGCACCCAGAGCACGAATTTCGGCTTCGTCGATGCTCCAATGGGTGGTCGCCAATTGCTCCGCGTCAGCGCCTTCGCCGTGGACGACAATCACTTCATTCACATTCAGCAGGGGATCACGGGCGGTTTCATCGGCGGAGGCGGTAAAACTCAGCCCAATTGCCAGCGCTAAGGACGACACTCTAAAGGCGGTATTTCTGGTAATCATATTATTGTTGTCATACAGGAAATTTAAGATGTGCCCCCTATTGTGGTCGGAGAAATTTCCGTCTCAACCGAAAAAAAATCAAAAACCAACTCAGATCGACTAATTGCAACAAATGGAAAATGCGGTGCATCACAAAGAGACAAAATGTCCAACATAGACAACGGTATCGACAAAAAGACCCATCTGGGTCACATTTTTTAGCGTCTCAAAATGAGACTATGGCAAAAGTCACACACTCGCGGGTTGCATCTTGACACTGAGGGCCTCGGCCTTTAATTTGAGCGAAAGATTCTTATTTACCCGCTCTCATCCACTCGGTGTAAATGACTTTAAAAAGAATGGATTAACTTACCGCTGACTGCCGGAACTTCAGCCACCACCTTCATCTCGTTACCTTTGGAGTTTTATTTGCCCGCTCACGCCCTGTCTGAAGACCTTAAGTCTCTCATCGACAAACTCATTCAATTGAAGCAGGTTCCACCGACGGAGCCGATAGTGCAGTTATCCTTAACAACTGTTTCTATCCCTTTGATTTCATGGCTGGCATCCCAAAACCAATATCCGCGCATCTACTGGCATGGACGTGACAAGGTTGAAGAAGTGGCGGCGATTGGCGCCTGTAAAGACTTTAAGTTTGAAACCGGCGTCGATGATGACACCTTAGCGGAAATTTACCAGCAGCAACGCGCCTTAACCACAAATCCCGAGATCCGTTACTACGGCGGCGTGGCGTTTGACCGCAGCATAGAGTCCTGGCCAGAGTTTGGTAATAGTCGCTTTGTGCTACCGCGTATCGAATTTAGACGCAGCGCGAACCAGTTCAGTTTGCGGGTCAATCTGAACTTTGCCGATAGGCATCCCGAAGCGGAAATCGACCTCGCCATTGCCGCGATAGAAGCTGTGCTACCCGCTCGTCCGCTCGCGCCGCCCAATAAACTTGCGCTGTTGAGCCGCACCGATATTCCCGATTTTCCGCGTTGGAAGACCTTAATCGAGCAAGTAGTTGAGCCCAAGTTTAACCAAGAGACGCCCAAGGTGGTACTGTCGCGCCACACTGAGCTTGAGGTTAATGCACAGGTCGATCCTTGGATGGTATTGGCCTGCTGGCAAGGGCGTAATCCGAATAGTTTCCAATTTGGCTTCCAATTTAGCCCCGAGCGCACTTATATCTCCTGCTCGCCAGAGCGGTTATTTCGCCGTCGTCAGCAGGAATTGTTTACCGAGGCGCTTGCTGGCACCACAGTACGTGGCTTAAACCAAGAAGAAGACACGGCACTGGCCAACGCGCTGCTCGAAGACAACAAAAACAGCATAGAAAACCAGCTGGTTCGCCGCCATATCGTCAGTATGCTCTCCCCCTTGAGCCAACATGTGGGCGCCGAAGAAACCGCGACGATTTTTAAGCTAAATCATATTCAGCATCTCCACCGCGCCATTCGCGCCGAGTTAAAGCAGGGCGTGAATGACTTCCAATTGCTACAGGCTCTGCACCCAACTCCTGCAGTGGGTGGCCTTCCCCGCGAGTCTGCCATGCGCTTTATTCGCGAACACGAAGGCTACATGCGCGGCTGGTACGCCGGTGCCTGTGGTTATTTCAATAAGTACGAGAGTGAATTTTCGGTGGCGATTCGTAGCGCCTTGATTGAACCAGGCAAGATCAATCTGTTTGCCGGGGCGGGGATTATTGCGGGCTCAGATCCCGAGGCGGAATGGCAGGAGCTGGAGAATAAGCTGGCGACGATTATGTCAATTTTGATCGAACTCTAACAGCCAGCTCAATAGCCATTGGCTTTAGTCTCAGTGTAGAGTCGTTCCTGCTCACCGGAATCAATCAGCTTTTTATGTTCAATATCAAAATGTTGCTTTAGCATCCGCCCTTTTTCCGTATTGGCAAAGGCGAAATAGGTTTCGGCGGTGAGCACCCCAGGAATAATCACAAACTGCTGCGGCGCCTTCAACTGGGGGACGAGAGTCTCCATATTCTTTCTGTAATCCAGCACGGCATCGGTTCGCCCCGCATTCACGCTATTTAGCATGCTTAAGATATCGCTGCCTTCCTCATAAAACATCGGGGTCGTCGTCAGCATGTTATAGCGATAGGCCAGCATGGCCTGCACTTTCTTGTGGGATAGGCTCTCCATCCCCGACCAAGTCGCCGCAATTTGCGGGGTAACGGCGGCATCGATAGAGTCGAGTTCAACGGGGTTTTCACTCAGTAGGCTGTTTTTCACATCCCCCTTGTAAACACTGAGGATCATATCCACTCTGCTGGTTTCAACCATATAAAGCGTGCGGGCAAAGGGCATAAACTGCACATCGAGTTGCCAATCGGGAGCAGGAAACGCCCGGCGGAGAATATCGAAGTAATAACCCGTCTCATCAGGATTGGAGAAACCCTGCCACGAAGCAGTGACCAGATGGATCACTACGGGCTTAGCCGGTGTCGCGTAGGTACACAAACTCAATAAACTAAAACACAAGGCCGCAAGAAATGATCGCATCGCGTTCTCCTTCCATTTCTTAACAGTGTAGGATAATTTCCCTGCCTGTGCTGTGACCTTATCGACCACTCCTCTTCGAAACTCAGGGCTAAATTGCTTGGAATATAAACAGTAAGCTTGCATCTTCGAACCTGGTCACTATAATGGCGACCCCGATTTCAGCACGCTGATATTGGCTAAAATAACAACAGATCATTTAGCGGGTTCCCTCACCCCGCCCTACACAACTAAAAAGGCCACATATGTTAATGTTAACCCCTGCGCAGCTTCGCCGCGCACTCCTGCTATTAGTGGGATTTCACATACTGATTATTTGCGTCAGCAACTACTTGGTACAACTACCGTTTCAATTGTTTGGTTTTCACACCACTTGGGGCGCGTTTAGTTTTCCCTTTGTCTATCTCGCGACCGATCTCACCGTGCGCATCTTTGGACAAACACCAGCCCGTAGCATCATTCTCAAGGCCATGGTGCCTGCGTTGATGATTTCCTATGTCATGGGTGTGGTATTCCATCAAGGCAGCTTCCAAGGGATTGATTCCTTGAGCCAATGGAACACTTTTGTGTTTCGCATCGCCTTCGCCAGCTTCGCGGCTTATTTGATTGGCCAGCTGATGGATATCACAGTCTTCGCTCGCCTACGCCAGAGCCCTTCTTGGTGGGTCGCGCCTGCGGCATCGACCATTGTCGGTAACTTAGTCGACACCTTAGTGTTCTTCAGTGTCGCTTTTTATGCCTCAACAGACAGCTTTATGGCGGCCAACTGGCCCGAAATCGCGGCCGTGGATTACAGCTTCAAGTTACTCGTGAGCTTAGGGTTATTCCTGCCCGCCTACGGCGTCCTGCTGAAGGTCTTACAAGACAAGATCTTGCAAACCAGCCCACAAAAATCATTTTCCTGATTAACTCAACTGGCCAGACCTGTTATAATTTGAGCAGTTTTTTGTTCAGCCCCACTGTGTTTATGCGCATTTGGGGCTGATTTTCTGTGAGAGAAAATTATGTATTCAATTGAAATCAAAGCACTGACAGCTCTGACACCTGAGTTGACCACGCAGCTTATCGAACTGAGCAAGCAAATCCCTGAACTCGACCGTCCGCTGACCAGCGAAACACTGGCTGAACGTCTCTCGGATAAGACTTGCTTGATTCTCTTAGCCTATGTGGAAGGTGAATTGGCAGGCTTTAAGCTGGGATACGAACAGGCTGATGCCGTGTTTTACAGTTGGTTAGGCGGTGTTGCGACCGATTTTAGACGTTTAGGTCTGGCACAAAGCCTATTGGAATACCAAGAAACCTGGGCGAGCCGCCAAGGCTACAAGCTGATCCAGGTTAAGACCATGAACCGCTTCCCCGCCATGCTCAATCTGTTGATTAGAAACCAGTATTTGATTACTGAACTGAAGGCCGATCCGCAAAGCCTGATCGACCATAAACTGCATTTAAGCAAGTCGATTGCGACTGCTTAAATGCGATTTACATAAAAATGTGCATTTTTTGCGAGAAATAGCTTGCAAACCTAATTGAGAATGATTATCGTTAACTTGCGTTCCAAAACTCATCTTTAACACGGATGACTGGTAATCTGACGTTGTTAAAGTGCTCCTGAGTTTGCAAGCACGACATTGCTCACACACACTCTTTTGTGGCCGGATTCATCATCCGGCTTTTTTTTGCTTTTTATTCAGTGAATCAATCTCATAGCATTTAGTGCAGAGTCGCTTTTAAGATGACATTTCGGTGCTTTGGCCGGAAAAATGTAAGCCATCGTAGGGGTTGTTTTGCTGATCTTCCTTCGCCTCATGGTACAAACCAATAGTGAAGATAGACCCCTTACCCAGTACAGAACTCACCTCTATGGTGCCACCGATACGCTTGATAATGCCGTAACTTAACGATAATCCAAGGCCTGTGCCGTCTTTACGCGTGGTGTAGAAGGGATCAAAAATCCGCCCTAGTTGCTCAGGCGCAATCCCCGAACCTTCGTCCTCAACCTCAATTTTCACCCCAATCGGCATATCTTGCTGTAGCCAATCATAGGTTCGCACCCAAATCCTGCCCTTACCGTCCATCGCATGGGCGGCGTTAACCACAAGGTTAATCAGCACTTGCAGCAACTGCGGGCGATTAACCTGCACAGGGCAGCTGGCGTTCAGTTCAGTTATCAGCACCACTTCTTGTTTCTGAATCGAGTGCCGCACTAATACCAGCATTTCCTCGATGATAGGCGTAATAGGATGCATCTCTAAGGGAGCGTTAAACTCACCAGGGCGACTGTATTGCAGCAGGCTGCGGATAATAGTGCTAATACGGCCAACCTGTTGGATAACAAGGTCGATTTCTTCTTTTACCGACTCGGCATTATCTCCAAGCTCATAACGCAGCAGCTCCATATTACCGAGGATCACCGCCGTTGGATTATTGATCTCATGGGCAATCCCTGCGGTTAGCTCACCCAGCGCAGTTAACTTTTCATTGGTCACTAACTGCTGGCGAGTCTCATTGAGTAACGCCACGTTACGCTGCAACTCTAAGGTCTTATCCTGCAGGCTACGAGTCCGCTCCTCGACCTTCATCTCGAGTTGTTCGGCTGCGGCTTGAATTTGCGCGTTGCGCCGCTGCAATAAGTCGAGCATACGGTCGAACTGCTCGGCAAGATTCGACAATTCATTATCCCTGTCCAGCCCCAAGGCGCCAATACGCACATTGCGACCAGACTGCACCGCTTGCACCACATGGTGAATGCGCTCAATTGGTTGCAACAAGCTGTAAGCGCCGCGGTAAACCAACAAGCCGGAGATCAGCAGTACCAGCATCAGAATCGTGCCTAACTCTATGATATTAAGCAGGTAGTTATGGATAAAGGGCGACTCTGAGAATCCGGTATAGATCATACCGACACGTTGCCCACGGATATCTTCTAAGGGCGCATAGGCGGAAATAAACCAATCGTTAAACACAAAGGCGCGATCGACCCATAACTCACCGTGATTCAGCACTTTTTCGCGCACTTCCTCCGACACTAAACTGCCGAGCGCTCGCCCTTGGGGTTCATTCGACTGTGGGAAAAAATGCAAAGGCACGTTAGTTGAGACACGAATATTGTCGAGGAAAATGGTCACAGTACCGATGGAACGCTCCGGCAACGTGCCCTTGTCGTAGACGAGGTCGCGGATATGGTCGACGATGCGCGTATCCCGATTAAACAACACGCCACCATCGAGATACCAAGCCACTTTGCCCTCAAAATCGGGGATCGGCAGCAAACTGCGGCTCAGTAGACCACGGTCTTCCACTTGTTTATTCGGGCTTTGCGCCCGCAATGTCGCCAGTAATGGAATCGCCGCCCTTTGGGCTAAATCCGGATCAACCCGCGCCAAACGTTCAGGTGATAACACCATCAGCCCCGAATAGGGTAAAAGACCACCTATTTTCGGTAAAATTTGTCGCAAATCAGGGTCTGACGCGGCCTCGGCCACACTGACAAGCCTTAGAAAATCCAGATCGAGTTGCTTTTTTTGCTCATTTAAAAAGGCATCTATACTCGCCCTGTGGGCCAACTCGCCAGTGAGAATGGGCCGAAAATCATTTTGAAAAGTCCATGAGGTCATCACTCGTTCGAGCTGTTTCTCCTGACGAACTTGCACCTGTTGCAGGGTATTTTCAGCCACAGCCAGATCGGCTTTTACCTTCATAAACAGTTGCTTGCCTGTGTAACTGATATTCCAGTAAATCGTGATAAACACTAAACTCACCAAGGTGAGCAAAATCGGCAGCAAGGTGAGGATCAGAATGCGATAACGCACTTTGGCCTGCATTTGCTGCCAACTGACACCAAAAAAGTGAGTAAAAAACGACACTTAGAACTCCTGCTCGTCGCTAACGTCAAACCACTCTTTATACTTGCGATCTAAGGTCTTACGGGAAACGCCTAAGTCCCTCGCCGCCGCCGATTTATTGCCAGAATGCAGATCCACCACGCTGGTCACATGGTGTTTTTCGACTTCTTTCAACGGCCAATCTAAGGGATAACCTTGGGAAGCCGAAGACTCTGTCTTCACCTGCTGCTTCCAGTATTCCGCTGGCGGCTTGCCAAGCAGAATGCAGCGTTCAATCATATTGCGCAGTTCACGGATATTGCCTGGCCACTCGTGCTGTTGCAGCTTCACCATATCCTCATGGCTCCACACGACTTCGCGCACACCCAATTCGGCCGCTAATTGGCGAGTAAAGTGGTGGGTCAATTCGACCACATCTTCCGGACGCTCACGCAGGGGAGGAATTAAAATATCCAACACATTCAATCGATAATAAAGATCACGACGGAAGTTACCCGCCTCGACTTCATCCACCAGCGTGCGGTTAGTGGCCGCAATCACCCGGACATCGATATTCACTTCCTTCTCACTGCCGACGGGGCGAATCGCCTTCTGCTCTAATACCCTGAGCAGTGCCGTCTGCATCTTGAGGGGCATCTCACCAATTTCATCGAGGAAAATAGTGCCGCCGGAGGCAAAACTGAATAAGCCTTCGCGATTTCCCTTAGCGCCGGTAAATGCCCCTGCCGTATGGCCAAAGAGTTCACTCTCCAGTAGTTCGGGGGCAATCGAGCCGCAGTTAACGGGCACAAATGGTCCTTGGCGGCCGCTGAGTAAGTGTAATTGGCGCGCGACAAGCTCTTTACCCGTGCCCGATTCGCCTTGAATTAACACCACGGCGTTGGTCGGTGCCACGCGCTCAATCACTTGCTTGACCGACTTCATGGCTTCGCTGCTACCGATAATGGTGGAGGAATAGCCGATAGAGACCTCACGGCGCAGCATTAAGTTTTCGCGGCGCAGCAAACGGCGTTCAATACAACGGTCAACCGCCGACATCATCTGCTCGAGGTGGAAGGGCTTCATAATAAAGTCTGAGGCGCCAGCTCGCAGCGCTTTAATCGCGACTTCTAAATCCGCATAGCCAGTCATAAAA
Organism: Shewanella sp. BC20; assembly: GCF_003129585.1. Lineage (NCBI taxonomy): Bacteria > Pseudomonadati > Pseudomonadota > Gammaproteobacteria > Alteromonadales > Shewanellaceae > Shewanella > Shewanella sp. BC20. Next base: position 25,910 of record NZ_NHRI01000021.1, read on the forward strand.
ATCACATCGGAGCGGCGGCCTTGTTCATCTAAGGCTTCGTGCCACTCGATGCCCGAGCGACCCGGTAAACGGATATCGACAATCAATAGGTCGAAGTGGCAGCGACTACGTAACTGCTCAGCATCTTCAATACTGCCCGCCGTTTCGACTAAGGCGAATTTTTTCGAGAGCGCCTTATTCAAAAAGCTACGCATCCCCGGCTCGTCATCGACGATCAGGACAGACACAGCGGAAGGAAGGGGCTTGAGGTTATTATCTATCTGGCTCATAGTGCTCACTTCTGGACATTTTGACTCAATTGCGACCAATTCTAGCATTGAAACTAGACAAATAGGTCACTATGAACCATAAGAAGCATGCGCTGAGACAATTTGTCTGCAAACTATTTGTTGAGCCTGAGATCAGGGTCACAATTTAGATCAAGCTGTGAACGTAAATGCGTCATTGTTGGTTTGGCATCCTATTTGCTTTCAATCGAACGCATTACAATTTACGGAACCTCCCACTCAGTAGGCAATTGAGTCGGAACCCTATTTTTCGCCAAGGAGTATCCATGCTAAACGTGAAATCCCATATGAAGTCATTACTGGGCCTGGTTGTTGCAGCCAGCATGCTCACAGTGTTACCCGCTCAATCGGCTGAAGTGATCAAGTTAGCCACCACCACCAGTACTGAAAACTCAGGTCTGTTAAAAGAATTACTGCCTAAGTTTGAAAGTGAATCAGGCTACAAAGTACAAGTTATCGCAACGGGTACAGGTAAAGCGCTGAAACTGGGCGAGCAAGGCGATGTGGATTTAGTGATGACCCACGCCCCAAGTGCTGAAGCAAAATTTGTTGCCGACGGTTTTGGTGTTGAGCCACGTGGCATTATGGAAAACGATTTCGTGGTGTTAGGTCCTAAAAACGACCCAGCAAAACTACGTGAAAGCAAAACCGCCGAAGAAGCCTTCGCAAAAATAGCCAAATCTGGCTTACCTTTCGTCTCTCGTGGTGACAACTCTGGCACCCACATCAAAGAGTTAGAAGTATGGAAAGCCGCAGGCGTGACTCCTGACTTCAAAGGTTACACTTCAGTAGGTCAAGGCATGGGTAAAACCCTGCTGATGGCAAACGAATTACAAGGTTACACTCTGTCTGACCGTGGTACTTTCGTGGCGTACAAAACTAAGCTGGACTTAGGTGTCGATTTCGATGGCGGTAAAACGCTAGCGAACCCATATCAAGTGATTCTGATCAACCCAGCTAAATACCCAGATCTGAACCACAAAGGCGCCAAAGCCTTCAGTGATTGGCTGATCAGCAAAGAAGGTCAAGCCATGATCAACAACTTCAAAGTTGAAGGCGAGCAACTGTTCAAGGCAACCTATAGCGAATGAGCGAAGGCTGGCTAGCACTGTTACAGCAGGCGTTAAGCCTGCTGTTTTCATTGGACCCCGACGTTTGGTCCATCATCTCTGTCTCGTTTTCGGTTTCTTTCGCGGCGCTGCTCATCACCTTAGTCCCCTCTATGGTGCTCGGTTTTGTGTTGGCGTTTGCCCATTTCCCCGGAAAGTGGTTTGTCACTAACTTAGTACAAACCTTGCAATCGATCCCTACGGTCGTCATTGGCCTGCTGGTGTATCTCATCTTGACCCGCAACGGCCCGCTTGGGGATTTAAAGTGGTTGTTTACTCAAGAGGGGATGATCCTCGGCCAAATGATGATTTGCGCCCCCGTGATGATCGCCATGAGTCAAGCGGCCTTCACCAGTGTCGATCGCCGGGCATGGGAAACCTCTCGCACCCTAGGCGCCTCTTGGTTTAGCGCGGTCTGGACAGTCTGCCGTGAACTGCGTATGCCGTTATTACTGGCGATTGTCGCGGCCTTTAGCCGTATTCTCACCGAAGTCGGCTGTTCTATGATGGTCGGCGGCAACATTTTAAACGTAACACGTAATATCCCGACGGCTATCGCACTGGAAACCAGTAAAGGCGATTTCGCCCAAGCTATCGCCCTCGGATTAGTGCTGCTAATCTTGGCCTTGATCCTCAACTTTGCCTTAGGTAGTTTACGCGGCAAAGAAACGCCAAGGAGCCATTAACTTATGACCCAAGCCAAACTGATCGCCCGTGACTTGGAAATGTCCTTTGGCTCGCGCTTATTATTCAAAGCCCATAGCCTAGAGTTGTGCCAAGGGAACGTCATTTATTTGCAAGGTGACAACGGCTCTGGCAAGTCGACCCTGATGAAGATCCTCGCGGGTTTACAGCCGCCATCTAAGGGCAAGATTGAAGTCAGCGGCTTTAAAAAGGACCCATGGTGGACTCGCAACCCTTTGCTGGGCAAAGCCGTTTACCTCCACCAGCATCCCTATCTATTTGATGGTACAGTCAATTACAACCTGACCTACGGCTTACCCTTTGCGACCTCAAAAACCGAAACCAAACGCAGAATTGGCCAAGCAATTGAGATGGCGCAACTTGGCTCGCTATTACAGGCCAGAGCCAGCAATTTATCCGGCGGCGAAAGGCAACGACTCGCCATCGCCCGCGCTTGGATTTTGCAGCCAAAGTTACTGATGCTCGATGAGCCGACCTCCAACATGGATAAAGACTCCCAAGCCTTAGTGCTGCAAATGATCCAACAGCTCAAACAACAAGGGACGGGAATGCTATTAAGCAGCCACCAAAACTGTGCGCTCACCGCCATTTGCGAGCAGCAGTGGCACATTGAAGACCAACAGGTGATAACCTCCCGTCAGCAAACGCCCACAAACTCCACACAGGGATCTTTATATGTCGTTGCAAATTGATGCCGTAATTCTTGCCGGAGGTATGGCGCGCCGTATGGGCGGGGACGATAAAGGCCTCGTCGAGCTAAACGGCAAGGCCATGATTGAACACACTATCGAGCGGATAAAACCTCAGGTTAAGGAGATCCTGATCAACGCAAATCGTAACCAAACACGTTATGCTGAGTTCGGTTTTACCGTGTTGAGCGATGAGCATACTGGGTTTCTCGGCCCCTTGGCGGGCATGATCACTGCTACGGGTCACACTCAAGCAGACTATCTGCTCGTGGTGCCCTGCGATTGTCCGCTGCTGCCGCGGGATTTAGTCGCCCGCTTATTGGCCGCCATTGAGGCAAATGATGCTGAACTTGCCGTTGCCAGCGATGGTGAGCGTGAGCAGCCCGTGGTGATGTTACTAAAGCCGAGCCTGCGCGAGTCGATGACCGCCTTTCTCGAAGCGGGTGAGCGTAAAATTGATTTTTGGTATGCCAAACATCGCTTTGCGGTGGCGGCCTTTGCCGATCAACCCAATGCCTTCGTCAATGTGAACACGCCAGAACAAAAACAACGACTGGCTGCAGAGATAAACCAAAGCTAAGGCTTCAAATTTCCTAGATTAGAGGTGCAAATGAGTACTCCCTTCGTCAATCCGCTATCTATTCCCGTTCTCGGATTTTGTGCCTATAGCGGCACGGGGAAAACCACCCTACTCAAGCAATTGATCCCCGAATTAAATCAGCGCGGCCTGCGTCTGGCGGTGATCAAACATGCTCACCACAATTTCGATGTCGATATTCCCGGTAAAGATAGCTACGAGATGCGCAAAGCCGGTGCGCGGCAAATGCTAGTCGCCTCCCATGTGCGTTGGGCGCTAATGACCGAAGATGCCCGCGATGGCGACCCAGAGTTAGTCCACCTACTCAAGCAAATTGAAGCCGATAAAGTCGATATCGTCTTAGTCGAAGGCTTTAAAAAACTCACGCTACCGAAAATTGAGCTACACCGCGCCGCCCACGGTAAGCCGTTTATCTATACCCAAGACGACAATATTCTCGCCATCGCTTGCTGTGATGACACAGAGCTGCCGAGCGAGCTAAGAAGACTCGACCTTAACAATGTCGCGCAAATTGCTGACTTTGTGATGGAATATGCCAATAGCTGGCAAGCACCCAACCCCGCATTACCAATAGCGACTGTCGATGCCTGCACCTTGGGCAGCGATAAGAACCTCAGCGTGAGCCAAGGCTTGGCGCAGATTTTATCCCATGTCACGCCGGTCACTGAGGTGGAAGAGGTAGGTTTAGATGCGTTAGATAACCGCGTGCTCGCCCGCGACAGCATTTCGCCCGTGGATGTACCGCAGCAAACCAACTCGGCGATGGATGGTTATGCCTTCGCCTATCAAGATCCGCTGCCTGCAAGCTTTACCTTAGTCGGCGAAGTCCTCGCCGGACATCAATATTCGGGCACACTCAAAGCGGGTGAAACCGTGCGCATTATGACGGGCGCGCCCGTACCTGCAGGCGCAGATACAGTTCAACCTCGAGAGCTGGCTAACGAGGCCAATGCCAAGGTCAGTTTCGATGGCCGCATTCAGCAGGGCCAACACGTTCGCCTTGCGGGTGAAGACATTGGCCAAGGCCAAGTTGCCCTCACCCAAGCCACACGCCTAAGCGCCGCCGAACAGGGCTTATTAGCCTCCCTCGGCCTTGACCATGTAACGGTTTATCGTCGCCCGACCGTGGCCGTGTTCTCCACAGGTGATGAAGTCAGCCAACCCGGCGAGGCTTTGAATCCAAACTGTATCTATGACTCGAACCGTTACACCATCAAGGCGATGGCAAAACGTTTAGGTTGTGAAGTCATTGACTTAGGTATTATCGAAGATTCCGAAAGCGCGCTCGAAGCGACCTTAACCAAAGCCGCGGCGCAGGCCGATGTGGTGATCAGCTCAGGCGGCGTTTCCGTTGGCGACGCCGACTACATCAAGGCCGTGCTAGCGCGCCTTGGCAATATCGACTTCTGGCGGATCAATATGCGCCCCGGTCGCCCACTCGCCTTTGGTAAGGTCGGCGATAGCCTCTTCTTCGGCTTGCCCGGCAATCCAGTGGCTGTGATGGTGTCATTCCTGCAATTTGTGCAACCTGCGCTGCGTAAACTCGGCGGTGAAACAAACTGGCAGGCGCCGTTATTCCCGGCGATTACCGATGAAACTCTACGTAGCCGCACGGGCCGCACTGAGTTTATCCGCGGAATTTATCGCCTCGGTAATGATGGTAGGCTGCATGTGACCAGCACTGGCAACCAAGGTTCGGGCATGCTCAGCTCTATGGTCAAAGGCAATTGCCTTATCATCATTGGAGATGATGCAGAGGCGGTAAATGCGGGTGAAACCGTATTTATTCAACCTTTTGCCGATCTTCTATAAGAGCCACTGAGTCCCTATGAGCCAACTCGTGGATGCCTTTGGCCGTCAGGTCGAATATTTACGACTCTCAGTGACGGATCGCTGCGATTTCCGTTGTGTCTATTGCATGACGGAAGATCCCTGCTTCTTGCCCAAAGACCATGTCCTGCACCTCGAAGAGTTGGCTTGGATTGCCCAAGCCTTTACGGAACTGGGGGTGACTAAAATTCGCCTCACCGGCGGCGAGCCCTTGGTGCGTAGCGATTGCGATCAACTGGTGCACTTACTGGGCAAGCTCCCAGGGCTCAAAGATTTATCGATGACCACTAATGGTTCTAGGCTCAGTAAGTTTGCCAAGCCTATGTTTGATGCGGGTCTTAAGCGCTTAAACATCAGCCTAGATACCCTTAACCCCGAGCTCTTTACCCAACTGACACGCAACGGTAAGTTAGCACGTGTGATCGAAGGGATTGATGTGGCCATCGCCGCAGGTTTTGAGCGCATTAAAATCAATGCGGTGATCCTTAAACAGCAAAACGACCATGAAGTGATTGATCTGGTTAATTTTTGCCGTGACCGAAACCTAGATATCGCCTTTATTGAAGAAATGCCGCTGGGTGAAATGGACGAGCGCAAAGACGCGCGTCATTGCAGCAGTGATGAAGTTAAGGCCATGATTAACGAGCATTATCCCCTGCAACTTTCCAATAAACGTACAGGTGGCCCCGCGCGTTACTACACCATGGCGGATAGTCCGATTCATATCGGGTTTATCTCACCCCATAGCCACAACTTTTGCCACGAATGTAATAGAGTGCGCGTAACCGTAGAGGGGCAATTATTGCTCTGCCTAGGTAATGAACACTCCATTGATTTAAAAAGCATTGTGCGAGAATATCCCGGGGACATTGAGCGCCTTAAAACCGCGATTCTCCAAGGCATTAAGCTCAAACCTAAGCAGCATGTTTTCGATAATAGTGGCGTGCAAATCCTGCGCTTTATGAATAGCACTGGCGGTTAACCCCTTCGTCCTAGGGCTAGCATCTCTATTTTGCCGTGATACACTCATGGCATCAGTCCCCTTTTTTGTGTCACTCTTGCCATGGCGCTTACTCGTAAACAGTGGAATAACATCATTATTCTTGCCTGCATTTTTATCATTGCAGTGCTGACGTTTATGGACAAGAAAACCCATAATGTGCCGAGTGATGCCCAGCTGTTGTTTGATGATAATGCGCCGCTGGCACAGTTGCAGCTAGATGGTGTGTGGCTGCATAAACAAGCCTCTGGTTGGGAGTGCGATCCGCTTGTGCTCAACTGCACCCAATGGGTCAAGGCTTGGCAAGCCCTAAGAGTTTCGCCCCTCAGTGAGGCACCACAACCCACTGGCAAGCCGCAGGAACTGGTGATCCAAATTGCCGAGATCCGCCAATCGCAACGTTGGATTTATTTCCCCGAGGACGGTGTGCTCAAATCACCCGCTGGCAACTGGTATTTAGTGCCCCCCAACCTAAGGGCCGATTTACAGCCTATTCTCGATGCCAAATCCACCAGCTAATCTATTACCTAAAAGAACTCAATCATGCCGGAATTACCAGAAGTCGAAGTCACCCGTCAGGGCATAGCCCCACATCTTGTCGAACAAACCGTGGTTGACCTCGTAATCCGTAACGCCTCACTGCGTTGGCCCGTTCCCGAACTTGCCAAACAGATCATCGGCCAAACCATACGCCAAGTGCGTCGCCGCGCTAAATATCTGTTAATCGATACCGATGCTGGCACCAGCATAGTGCATTTGGGGATGTCGGGCAGCTTGCGGATCCTGCCCCATGACACGCCAGTGGAGAAGCACGACCATATCGATCTTGTCCTCGCCAATGGCCGAATTCTGCGATTTAACGATCCTAGACGTTTTGGCGCTTGGTTATGGTGCCAATTGCCAGAGGAAGCCCATCCGCTACTGGAAAAACTCGGGCCAGAACCTTTGACCGACGCCTTTAACGTCAATCAGTTAGCTGCCGCACTGGCGGGCAAGAAGAAGGCCATCAAACTCTGCCTGATGGACAACCATATTGTGGTGGGTGTGGGAAATATTTACGCCAACGAAGCACTCTTTGCCGCAGGGATACACCCCGAGGCGGAGGCAGGCAAGATAGATATTGAACGCTTAACGGTACTGGTTGCCGAGGTCAAACAAATCCTCGCCCACGCCATCAAGCAGGGCGGCACTACGCTTAAAGACTTCACCAATGCCGAGGGTAAACCCGGCTATTTCGCGCAGAAGCTGCATGTTTACGGCCGCGGCGGCGAAACCTGCACTCAGTGCGGCAATCTACTCAGCGAAATCCGCCTTGGTCAACGCACCACAGTATTTTGCGGCATCTGCCAGACGCGTTAATCTCGCCGATAAAAATGCCTGCAATTGCAGGCATTTTTAGCTTCTTCGATATGGCTGTTGATTACTCTTTTAACCAACGACCTGGATGGTCGGTAAAGTAGCGGTACACACGCTCTGGTGCTTGGCACTGAGGCTTAAGCTCTGACGCGGATAACAAAATCCATTCGTCACGGTGGGCAATCCCCATGCTCTTACCGCCTTTGATATCGAAACAACTCAGCTCGGCACCGCTAGGCACTAACACATAACGCTGTTTGTTCTCCTGCATCCATTGCCACGCGTTACGCTCCTGCTCTTCTACTGGCGCGAGATAACTAAAGTGCGTCACACTCATGGGCGAGAACAAAATAAATTGCTCTTTAAAGTTTACTAAGCCAAGTTCGGCATCCTCACCTATCACCTCGGCGGTGTGTAGCATCAGGCTTCTGGGGGTGCGCATTTCATCGAGCATAGCGTAACCCCAAGTGCTCACCAGCACCCAGCCCAAGGCGGAAACTAACCCCACTTTCACCAGTGCAAACTGACGACGCGCCAGCCACAGCACGGCACACCAAAGCACCCCGAGCACAATAAATAAGTAACCAATGCCAGTGAGATCATCGGTATAATCCGCCAGCGCTTTGACAAGCGCAGGGTGATGGATAAATGCCAGCACACCGGCCACTAACACGAGTGCGCCCAAGAACCACAGCACACCAGTGACTAGTTTTTCAAACCAAGCTTTGGGTGAAACTCCCGTTAATACCGCCGACGCCGCCAAGGCCAACATAGGTAATGCGGGCAGAATATACACGTTGCGCTTGCCCGGGCTGATACTGAAAAACAGCACCACGAGTCCGACCCAAATCAGCAGAATCGCAATGGTGGGATCGGCTTTTACCTTTTGCAGCCACTGTTTCCAATAGGCGACCACCAGCAACGAAATCGGGAACCACATCCAAGGGATCACACTCAGCACGAAGAAATACCAAGGCTTGATATGGTGCCAAGCATTGACGTAACGCTCGCCCGTTTGCTTAAACAAAATATTATTTTGATAGGCCACCATCTCGGGCGTGCCATGGGCTTGAACCGTCATCACCATGGGCACTAACCAACAGGCAATCACGGCCAACATGGCCAACGGCCCCGCTAGGCAAAGCCAAGTTAAGCGCCCCTCGAAACAAGTCTTATCTTTGAAGGCGTAAATCCCAATTGGAATGAGCAACAATAGGGGCAAGAAACCAACCCCCTTAGTGATCACCCCAAGTCCCATAAATGCCCAGCCAATAAAATACCAATGCCACTTAGGCCCAAGCATAAAATGTCTGATTAATCCGTAACACCCCACGGTTATCCAACACATCACCATGGCATCTATCTGGGCATTTTTCGCCTGCATCAAAAACTGCGGCACGATAAGGAGCAATAGTGCAGCATTGCGGCCAACCCGCACATTCCACAATCTGGCACCCAGATCATAGACAAGAAATACCGTCAGCAAGCCACAAAAGGCATTGGGGAGTAAGAAGGAGAGTTTTAACGACCCAGTGAGTTGATAAAACAGGGCAATCGCCCACATAAACACTGGCGGCTTATCGGGATAATATTCCCCGCCCCGGGTAGGGAATAACCATTGACCCGAGGCCACCATTTCCCGCGCGACCTCAACAAACCGCGGCTCGTCGGCGGGCCAAGGGGAACGAAAACCTATGCCAACCAGTAAGATCAGCAAACTCATCAACAACAGCGGCCAGAGTACTTGGTAATAATCTTCGCTATTGAAACGACGATTCAATGCATCCATTCCTAATCCCTATTTAGTTTTCCAATTCATCCACCTGCTTACGCAGGCTAGAACGGTAAAGGTAAGCACCGATAAGACTCGAGATAATAAACAGCCCGATACTGATCCCCAGTTGGTTATGATCAGATAAGCCTATGCCCGCGCCCGCAAAACTGAATATCAGCATCTGCGGCAAATAACCCAGCACGCTGCCAAACATAAATCCACCAGCGGGGATGTGTGTCGCCCCCGCAAACAGATTCGTCAGCAGATTACTGCCCACGGGCAACAGACGGATCATTAAGACTTTTAACCAAGTCCGCTGAATGATCAGCGCCTCAAACTTTTGTAAACGATTGCCAAAACGTCGTTGCAGACTGCTTCGAATGGTTAATCTCGCGGTATAAAACGCCAGCACACAACCCAGCAATGCCGCTAAGGTGGAAAATAAACCACCATAGATTCCACCGAGGGCAAAGCCGAATACAAAGGCGATCACCTGCCTCGGCCCACCGACAGCGGTAAACAAGGCGCCAACCATCAGCAACACCGCCAGCGCATAGGCCCCTTGAGCGGCAATAAAATGTGCTACCCAATTGCTATCGGTTACATGCTCGAATAACCCTTGCTGGGCCGCAAACATTAACACCAGCAAAATAAAGACGATAAAAATCGCCTTATAGAGTCGCTTCATCTTAATCGTGCCAGCTGGTTTCGCTACGGGCGACCTTAGCGATTTTCGCCCTGCGACCGAGCCACATGACGCCCATGATGTCGACAATCCCGACCCAGACCCGATTCCAAGCGGTATATTTAGACACGCCAACTTGGCGATCCCTATGATTAACCACAGAAATAAACACTTCGCCCCCCATGCGGCGCACCAGTGCTGGGATATATCTGTGCATATGGTCGAAGTAAGGCATGCGCAGGAAGGTTTCGCGGGGGAAGAGTTTTAAGCCACATCCGGTATCGGGTACGCCATCGTGTAACAGTGCATCACGCACTTTATTCGCAAAGCGGGACTGGAATCGCTTCCACGCCGTGTCTTTACGGTTTTTGCGATAACCGGCAATACAAAAGTGTTCGGCATGAATTTGCGGCAATTGGGCCAACATGGCGGGAATATCCGCAGGGTCGTTTTGCCCGTCAGCATCTAAGGTGACAATGTATTTACCGCGGGCATGTAAAACGCCAGTGGAAATAGCGGTACTCTGGCCCGTACTGCGCTCGTGACGAATGGCTTTGGCATCGCATTGCATTACCTCTGCGGTGTGCATAACTTCACCAAAAGTGTCATCCTGACTACCGTCGTCGACAACAAGAATTTCAAACTCAGTCAACCCTTGCAGGGCTTGGCATATCTCTTTCATTAATGGGCCAATATTGCCCACTTCATCTTTGGCGGGGATCACGACTGAAATCACGTTAAGGCTCCAAGCTTAATAACCATGAGTACGGTAACATAGGATTGTGGCAAACAAAAATCTGCATTGATAGGATGTTATGAATTAAACGGAACGCGAGCCCAGCATTGTATACGGGTGAAAATCGAGAAAAGAGCATTTAATTTGGAACTGTGAATTTCATCGAAATGACATATTCTAATGCCGCAGAAAATGCTAGTTTGGGAAACAAAATGCCAAACTGTATAAAACCTATGAACATAGTTGTAGTTGGAATGGGCTATGTTGGCCTATCGAACGCGGTTTTACTCGCCCAGCAAAACCATGTAGTAGCGATTGATTTGATGCCCGAGCGCATCGCATTAGTTAATGCGCGTAAACCGACGGTCGCCGACAGTCTGATTGAAGAATACCTGCAGCATAAAGCCTTAAATCTCAGTGCCACGAGCGACAAAAACGTCGTTAAAGAAGCCGATTTTGTCATCATAGCCACTCCTACGGATTACGACCCACAAACCAACTACTTTAATACTCAGTCGGTCGAACGGGTGGCCAAGGAAGTACTCGCCCTGAATCCTGACACCACCATTGTCATCAAATCGACTGTGCCAGTGGGTTTTACCAAAGGGCTGAGAAGTAAACTCAACAGTGACAATATCTTATTTTCACCGGAGTTTTTGCGTGAAGGTAAGGCGCTTTACGATAACCTGCACCCCTCGCGGATCATAGTGGGTGAACGTTCAGAGCGCGCCCAAGCCTTTGCCGATCTGCTTGCTCGCGCCGCCATTAAGCAAGATATTCCGATTTTACTCACAGACAGCACTGAGGCTGAGGCGATTAAGTTGTTTGCCAACACCTTTTTAGCCATGCGCGTCGCCTACTTTAATGAGTTGGACACCTATGCGGAGAGCCGAGGGCTCAACACCCGCCAGATTATCGAAGGTGTATGCTTAGATCCGCGCATCGGCGATTACTATAACAATCCTTCCTTCGGTTATGGCGGTTACTGCCTGCCCAAGGACACTAAGCAATTGCTGGCCAACTATAACGATGTGCCTAACAATCTCATCAGCGCCATTGTCGATTCCAACACGACCCGCAAAGATTTTATCGCCAACGCGATTATCAGTAAGCAACCGAAGCGAGTGGGGATCTATCGCTTAATCATGAAATCCGACTCAGACAACTTCCGCGCCTCGGCGGTACAAGGTGTGATGAAACGCATTAAGGCCAAGGGCATCGAAGTCGTGGTCTATGAGCCAGTACTCAAGGAAGACGAGTTTTTTAACTCGAAAGTGATCCGCGATTTACATGAGTTTAAAACCATGTGCGATGTGATTATTTCTAACCGTATGGCCAATGAACTCGAAGATGTCGCCGCTAAGGTGTACACCCGGGATCTGTTCCATCACGACTAAGCGTCCAAAATATAAAGGTTTACTATGAAATACTTAGTCACAGGCGCCGCCGGATTTATCGGCGCTAAAGTCAGTGAGCGCCTCTGCGCACAGGGCCATGAAGTTGTCGGTATCGATAACCTCAATGACTATTATGATGTTGGGCTAAAGCTAGCCCGACTGGCACCGCTCGAGGCCTTAAGCAATTTCCGTTTTATCAAACTAGACTTAGCCGACAGAGACGGCATTGCGACATTGTTTGCAGAACAAGGTTTTCGACGGGTTATCCATCTCGCCGCGCAGGCTGGAGTGCGCTACTCCCTCGATAATCCCCTCGCCTATGCCGATAGCAATTTAGTTGGGCATCTCACCATTTTAGAGGGCTGTCGCCACCATAAGATTGAGCATCTAGTCTATGCCTCTTCATCCTCTGTGTATGGCTTGAATCAAAAGATGCCATTTTCGACCGAGGACAGTGTCGATCATCCGATATCCCTGTACGCGGCGACCAAGAAAGCCAACGAGTTAATGTCGCACACTTACTCGCATCTCTATCAGTTACCCACCACAGGCTTGCGCTTTTTTACCGTGTATGGCCCATGGGGACGACCGGATATGGCCTTGTTTAAATTCACAAAAGCCATTCTCGCGGGCGACACTATCGATGTGTATAACCATGGCGATCTCAGCCGTGATTTCACCTATATCGACGATATCGTTGAGGGCATCATCAGGGTGCAAGACAAACCACCTCGCCCAACACCCGACTGGCGTGTAGAAACCGGTACTCCGGCGAATAGCAGCGCACCCTATCGCGTATTTAACATAGGCAATGGCAGCCCGGTGCAATTGCTGGATTTTATTACCGCACTCGAAAGTGCACTCGGCATTGAAGCTAATAAACAATTCTTACCCATGCAGCCCGGTGATGTGCATTCCACTTGGGCCGATACCGAAGACCTGTTCAAGGCAGTGGGTTATAAACCCCAAGTGGATATCAATACTGGGGTGGGCAGATTTGTCGAGTGGTACCGCGCGTTTTATGCGAAGTAAGCTCTCTGAGAAAACAAAAAGGCCTGCTGATTTGCAGGCCTTTTTATTGGATTAGCGCTTAAAAACGGTATTCAAAACTGCTGAAGAAAGTCGCATTAGTATCGTTTTCTTGTACATCAAATTCCGATCTCGATACTGTACCGCCCAGACTCCACATGCCCTTCCACACCGGCATACGGTAAGAAAGTTCCAGCATCAGCAAGTCTTCCTTCGGTGGCTGTGGCGCCCATGCGGTCGCCACGTTGGTGCCGTCTTTATTCAACTTGGCATAACGCAGTAGCGAGGTAAAACCACGGCTGTTATGGAACTGACCAACCAAACCAAACACAAAGACTTGGGCATCGCTATCATAGGTCGAACCTAAAGCTCTGCCGTAGTAACGCGCTCCACTGAGGTAAACAGGATCTTCATAGAAGCAGTTAGGCTTGCCATCACACTCGACAAAGGTATCCGAGTATTCCATGAATAACTTGAATTGCTTACCCGATGTACCGAAATGGGTATCTATCCCCCAAAGTGAGCCGCAATCGCTGCCGTTTTCACAGCTATGCTCAAGGTACAAACCAACGGGGATATCCTGCCAAGTGTCGGCATAACGTAAATCGATGCTCTGGGTTCTATGGCCCGCGTCACGGCGTTGATCGGCCAAGCAAGAATCCGAACCGTCTATGCACACCGCATTGCTTGCCACCGAGTCCCACCAGGAATCGAAGTCGCAATTCTGCCCTTCACCACAAAATAGTGTTGACCAAGACAAGCCAATTTCTAGCTGCTGAAGGGGTTTGGCGGTGAAACGCATATCCCATTCAGCCGTTTTAGGCACGGCACGCTCTTTTTCAGCCATGCTAAAACCGGTCTTGAAGGTCCAAGGCCCAATCCAAGATAACCATGGCGTTTCAAAGGCGGCGGCATTATTACGGCTGAGCGACAGTGACTGCATTGGACGCGCATTGTTAGAGCGATGCAATGCCGAATCAAATCCCGGCCCCCACCATTGCTCAACCGTACCTAAGGTCGCAATCCAGTTACCCATGATGACAGCAAAGTAAGACTCATCGAGACGGAAGTTTTTGTTATCTTGCGGATCGTACGTCTCAGCAACTGTGGTTTTATAGGCCACACGTGAGCCTAAATACTCGTAGGAGGCTTTAGCCTCACCCTTTTCACGGTGGTCGGAGCCATAATGCTGGAAGCGAGCGGGATCGGTCGCCTCCGAGAGTTTAACCCTAGCATTGCTGCGATTATCGACGGCATTTTGATAGTAAAAGTTAACTCGGGCAAAGGCTTGCACTAATCGGGGAGACAATAGCTCGGGTTCGACTTTAGCTAAGTCACCACCAATACCAGACCACATCAAGGGAAAGGTATTCACTGGCACACGGATCACGCCCGCATCGGCCAGTGCTTGAATATCGGCTCTTAAATAAATGTCCGAGGCATCCACCCAAGGGGCGGCAGCAACGGAAGCAGAAAATAGTAAACCAGATGCAACGCTAGCAGCGAGGATAGAGGGGGTCAAAAAAGCCTTCATAACATCCTTTTCATTATCATCGCGAGGCCTGATGCCTCAAAGGTTTTATGGAAATACTCAGCTTTATCAGGATTTTGCGAGGTTAAGCTTGGCGGTCAACGCGCTTGCCACCTCAGGGTGTACAAATTGACTCACATCGCCGCCATGCAGCGCGACTTCCTTTACTAAGGTGGAAGAAATAAAAGAGTTTTCTTCGGCCGGCGTTAAAAACACGCTCTCAAGATCAGGGCTTAATCTGCGATTCATGTTGGCCAATTGGAATTCATACTCAAAGTCGGAAACCGCACGCAAACCACGCACCAGCACACTCGCACGCTGTTCCTTGGCAAAATCCACCAGCAGGCCCGAAAAACCAACCACTTCCACATTATCCAAATGGGCTGTGACGCGGTTTACCAGCTCAACGCGCTCCTCGAGGGTAAACCTTGGCTGCTTAGATGGATTGGCCGCAATGCCAATAATCACATGCTTAAACAACTTAGCCGCACGCTCAATCAAATCGGCATGACCATTGGTAATGGGATCGAAGGTCCCAGGATAAATCGCTCTTGTATGCACTTTGCTGACTCGACTCAGATAGATACCCAAAAATCATTGCCGCCAGTCTACTCGTTTTAGCCACTTGAGTGAATCATCCCGATAAAAACCGCTGAAAATCCCGTTAAAATTGAAATACTGGCAAGAATTCCTCGGATTAAGCCCATGTAAAGGCATGAACTGATATAATGCCGACTCGCTATATATTGGCTTAAGTAGGCAGCGGCTTTTCGTCCAACCTCGATGGATTGAAACCACACCACAACCGATTAAGTCCACGTAATCAGAGCACTTATATGAAAAAAATCGCCATTTTTTGCCATAACTTTTTCTCGAACGGCACTGTCAAAATCGCCTTATCCCAGGCCGAAGTGCTGCAGGAAGCCGGGCAAGATGTTCACCTCTTTGTGTTCCATAAAGAGGGGGATTTTATGCCGCCAGAAAATGTGACGATTCATTACCTGTATGAAGCTGGCCAAAAGCCAAACCTACAGGAACAAAGACAACGCCTGCAGGCCAAGGTGGCCGAAGCGGAACAATCGGGTAAGTTCTCGCTTTTTTTAAGTAACTCGACCGACTGCGATGTGGTTGTTTCCGGCTGCGATTTCGACCCCTGCTATTATTTTTGCCACTGCGCCCTCAAGCAAGAACTCTTGATGGAATTAAAGCGTGGTCCAGTGCATTTCTGGCGTCGCTGGAAAAAGGCCAAGGCACTGATTGGCAAAAAGATCATTACAGTTTCCAATGGCATCGCCGATGAGCTCAGAGCCACTTCCTGGCTCAAACCACAAAGCGTTCAGACCATCTATAATCCCTTTAGATTGGAGGAAATCCGCAAGAAGACTCATGAAGAAATTGCCGAGATCCCAAGCGAGCCTTATATGATCCATGTCGGCCGCGTGACACGGCAAAAACGCCACGATATTTTGTTTAAGGCACTCAGGGATATGCCAACGGCCCCTAAGCTTGTCCTGCTTTGCAACCGCCCCAAGAAGGCACGCAAACTCGCCAAGAAATACGGTGTCGAACACAGAATCATCACACCAGGGTTTCAACACAATCCCTACGCTTGGATTGCCAAAGCCGAGTTGATGCTACTCAGCTCAGATTTTGAAGGTTTACCGACCGTGGTGATTGAGTCTTTAGCCTGTGGCACACCTGTCGTCAGTACTGACTGCCCACATGGGCCCAATGAAATTCTCACAGGGCATTTAGCACAATATCTTGTCCCCGTTCGCCAACCAGCGCTATTGGCACAAAAGGCACTAGAATGTTTGGCCTCACCACCCGCTTTAGACAATCTAGAAATATTAAAGGCCGTAGACAGCCAATATATTGCCGCTCAATATATCCACTTAGCGCAATAAATTATCAATTTTAATGAGAACGCCACTCCTTATATTGGCGTTCTAATTAAATCGCAACAAATTGATACAACATGGCGCCCGCTAAAATAACTATCAATATAACAAATGTATCAACAAGGCATTAATACCTACATACTTTTTCATTAAAGCGATACAAATTAAAAACATTTGTTGAACACTTGATTATATAAAACCGCGTTCTGTATTAATTAGATCATTATTTAATTGATCGCCAGAATTAAAAACCTCAAAATATTCCGCTTGGAATAAATTTATCTCACAAACGGAACTGGTGAGTATTTTTGGGGTGGTTATGAGTAAGCTAAAGGTCGCTTTATTAGTCGATGAATATTTTGGTGGTACAGGTACAGTGTACGGTGGATACGGCTTTCTTGCCCGTCATCTGATCGCCAAACACTTGCCCAATGAGAACATTGAAGTAGAAGTACTGATAAAAAAAGATTGCAGCAAACAGCGATTAATTCCCCGTCGTTATATGATCGATGGTATCAAAGTGTATCGTCTTGCCGCTAAGTTTATGGATTTTCTTAATATTAGATTCTTAAAAAAGAAAAACTATGATCTTTTCTTATCCATCGAAATGACGACCCATTCCTATCGTATTCTTAAAACAATCCCCAATATCGATAAAAAGTTGTTGTTCTGGGTTCAAGATCCACGCCCCGATTATGAATGGGACGAAATTAATACAGTAAAACTCTTTCCTGAGAAAAGTTATTGGGATAGCAACATTTATCAGTTTGTCCACGACTTATGGGCTGCGGGTAAAGTCTCGTTTATTTCTCAAGCACGTTTTCTCGATAGAAAAGCACGGGATCTCTACAACCTCGACGATAAAACCGAGATCAAATACTTACCTAATCCTATCGAGATTGATCACAGCTTCGATGTCGAAACCCATCCGAAGAAAAACCACATTATCTTCCTCGGCCGCATCGAGTCGGTTAAGCGTGGCTGGTTGTTCTGTGAGATAGCCAAACTGATGCCAGAATATGAATTTTTCATGCTTGGTCAATCCTTTAGACAGTCGAAGAAAAACCAATCCATCATGAATAACTACCTCGACATCCCTAACTTACACTTTGTGGGGCATGTGGAGGGCGAGAAAAAGGCGCAGTTGATTAAGGACGCTAAGATTTTAGTGAATACCTCAATCCACGAGGCGCTACCGATTTCGTTTTTGGAAGCCTTATCCTACGGAACGCTGCTCGTGAGCTGTCGTGATCCCGATGAACTCACCAGCCAGTTTGGGGTATTTACTGGCACGGTGTTAGGGGATGGTTTCGATAAAGTCCCACTCTTTGTCGACGGTATCCGCCATTTGATGGAAAACGAGCCACTCCGCCAAGAGCTGGCGCTAAAAGCGGTGAACTACATCAAAGCGACTCACAGCATTGAAGATTTTCAGAAAAATATGCAAGAGATTATCTTTAAGCTGGTCGAAGAGACTAAAGCGCAAAGCTAAAAACAAGGCCGACACTATGTCGGCCTTACTTTTTCTTAAAACAATTTCCAATAGCCTAACTTACGGCGCATTTTAAAGTGTCGCAGTAAGTTCAATGGCTTAGGTTTCAGCCAAGCGGTTCCCTTATCGATCAAGGCATCAGTCGCCGCGAGTACACGCTGGCTAGACTGACCATCTCCCTTGGGATGGATTTGATTGCAATAATCATGGATATGCGCCATCAAATCATCGGGGCGGCTAAGCGCTCGAGTGAGTGCAGGTTCAATCTCTTCGACTCGGTTAATATCGATTAAATGCGCCTTCGGTGACTGATTTTTAAAGGTAACTACAGGCTTACGCTGCATTAAAAACATCAATAAAATCGAAGAAGTATCGCAGAGCATCACATCTCCCGCCTGCAGAAGCGGGATCACGTTGTCGGTTTCCACAAACTGCAGATTCTCATTTTCGAGAGTCTTGTATTGCTCAACAATACTTGGCTTCATCTTAGGGTGGAATTGTACCAACCAGCGCCACTGGCTCTTTTGCGACAGGGCTTTAATCTGCTCGAATACCTCAGGGGCACAGGTCAGACTAGGGGAGAATGTAGAGCAAAACAGCACTACGGGCCGTGGATCATCGGGCTTAATGTAAGGATTATCTTTATTTTCAATAAATAAAGGATCGAGCGCTGGCCAGCCCGTTTCGGCCACGGTAAAGGTGCCGATTTTTTTCTCTAGCTCAAGGAAAGGCAGCGTCGTCGCCGGCCCCTGAGTGCAATACAAGTCAAAGCAATCGCGGATTTCGAAGTGATCTTCTCGCCCCTTATGATTCATTTTGCCCGCATTAAAACCGTGGAACACCCCCACTTTTACTCCAGGGATAAAGCTTGGCACTACATTACCCGGCACGAACACGGCATCGGGTTTCCATGCCTTAACGGCATCGATATCGGGTAAGCGTTTTTCATCCGCTTTAAGGAATTTGGGGTCGACCTCACGGCCTTCGAGAAACCAACACGCCTCATCGCCACGCGCCAGAATCACTTGCTGCAGCGGCCTTAGCATCGCATAGGAATAGTTCTGTGCGATGTAGAACAAATAACGTCTTTTGTTTGATTTACGCGCTTCCACCGCTTTCTCCTTGGGTAAATTATTTCGCTAGCGCGAGATATTGTTCGGCAATCGCAGTCGCATCCACCTTAGCTAAAATCTCCATATTATCGAGGGATGGCGGCTGGGCGACCACAGCGTCAATCATCTTGGCCAAGGCCGCAGGATTACGACGGGGCACAAGATAGGGAGCCAAATTTCCAGTCAAAATCTCATTCGGCCCATGTGGACAATCGGTACTGACCACTGGCGTGCCGCAGGCTAAGGATTCGATTAATACCGTCGGCAATCCTTCGAAATCGGAACTCAGCACCAATGCTTTCGCACGTTTGATCCAAGGAAAAGGATTACTCTGGAATCCAGGAATGATTAAGCGCTTCTCGATGCCGTATTTCTTCGCCGCTTTAATCGCCTTCTTGTGGTTATGGCATAACAGCACCACGGGTAACTGATTTTGGGTCTGTTTAAGGGCCTCAAACAACACATCGTGGCGCTTCTGCTTAGCAAAACGCCCCACGTGGATAAGATAGTCACCCTGAGGGATTTGCGGATTATCTTGCAGTGATTGAGCAACAATCTCATTAAATTCAAATGGATTGTAGATAGTTCGCATTGATGCAGGCTGCAAACGTCCCTTAGCTTGGATCTCTTTGGCTATGCCGTTGGACACAGTGATCAAATGCTGGCCATTGAGCGCTTTTTTCGCTCGCAGTTTCTTATAGTAGGCGAAGGGGCCTAACTTAAACTGACGACTCAATTCTTCTTCAACCGATGAGTGCACAATCACATAGAGTGGTGTCACCCCGGTTTTGGTCATCATCAAGTTGGTTTTATCAAGATTGGATAAAAACAGATCGAACTTACCGACTCGGGACTCAATCTCGGCAATCTTGGCTCGTAACTTATCGACCGATCCCCCTAGGCGCCCGAAGTGATCATAATCTTTATCTTTGTCGGCAAAGCATTGATGTACAGGTAAATTGTCTGGGGTTTCGTAATAACGATTATCTTCCATGACCAAAAAATGCGGCTCATGCCCTAGGCTAATAAACTGCTTTGCCAAGGTAATCATAACCTTTTCGGCTCCACCACCCGCTAAACTGTCGATGGCTATGGCTATCCGCATGATTTTTCTCCTAAACGATAATCTAAAACTCAGGGTGACAGGCTAACAGTGGTTAACTGTGTGTCTGCTGAATAACCTGATCAAATTTATCTATCACGGCTTCAACACTAATTAGCGCCATAAGGTGCTCACCCTTAGCACGGGTGCCCCATTTCACCTCACCACTTTGTTGTGAGGCGATGGCCTCTTGGTAGGCACTCACCACATATTGCTGTGATAAATAAGGCCCAGTGCGGCCTGGGTTGGAATGGGCATATAAACCTATGACTGGCGTCCCTTGCGTGACCGCCATGTGTGCAGGGCCAGTATCGGGCGCTAGCACTAGGCTGGCGCGTTTCAGCAGAGCCAGCAATTGAGTCAAACTGGTTTTGCCGACTAAGTTATCGAGTTTGGCAGAACATGCATTGGCAATATCGTCGGCCAATGTCTTTTCAAGTGCTGTAGGGCCACCGCAGAGAATGACTCGATAACCCTTATTCACCGCATGTTGTGCCACGGCGGCATAACGCTCGGGCAGCCAATTACGCTCGGCTTTACTGGCGGCCGCGCAAATGATTAATACCTTCTCGCCATCGGCAATCTGGCGCTGGGCAAATTCAGTATCCGCCTGAGGGACTGGAATATTCCAACTCGGGGTGATATCGCTAACGCCAATCGCCTTGGCGAATCCCATAAAGCCGTCCAGCACATGGGGCTCAGCTAAAGGTTCGACTCTATGATTGGTGACCAGCCATTGACCTTCTTTGGCGCGGGCACGGTCGAATCCGACCCGAATCTTTGCCGAAATCGCGAGGGAGGCCAAGGTCGCACGCAGCGCCACTTGCATGTGCAACAAGACATCGAAGCGACAGCCTTTCAGCGCCTTATGCAGATTAAAGTAACTGCGCCAGCCCTGGGATTTATCGAAAATCACAAACTCAATACCGGGCAAGTGCTTTAATAGTTGGTATTCGAGCTTGCCTATCACCCAAGTGATTTTGAGCTGGGGATATTGGCGTTGAATCGCCTGCACCATAGCCACGGCATGACAGACGTCACCGATAGCCGATAGCCTAAGCAGGCAGAGAGAATTCATGGTGTTGGGATTTAAACTCAAGCGAATAGCTCTTAAGGTTATTTGGCGCAAGCTAAGGATCTTAATGTAGAATGGCCGCAGGTGCCACGCTTAAGTCAACAAATCTCCCATGAACGCACAAATCAAAATCATAAATACCGCAGATGGCTATATGGCACTTTGCCAAGATACGCCTGAATACATCACTCCGGCTTGGTTTTCGGTGGATTTCTGGCGTGAAAAAGCCGCGGTAGTGGGATCATCCAAGGGACGTTACACCACTTGGTTTGTGGCCTTTAGCGAGCGCCATTGGGTGTTGCGACATTACTGGCGCGGCGGCCTGATGGAGAAATTCAGTAAGGATGCCTACTTCTATACCGGACTTGAAAACACCCGCGCCATGGGCGAATTAAGGCTGCTCGATCTGCTCTACCGCGAACAATTTGCGGTGCCTAAACCTATTGCCGCCAATATCCTGCGCGATGGTTTGTTTTACCGTGCCAACATTATTATCGAGCGGGTCGATGGCGCCGAAGACTTGGTCGCCAAGTTAACCAAAGGCGCCATGACTCCTGAGCAGTGGCAAGCACTAGGCGCCACCATTGCCCAATTTCATCGCCGCGGTGTTTACCATGCCGACTTAAACGCGAAGAATATTTTATGGCAACCACAGCAAGCGGATGGCGTACAAGAACGTTTCTATCTAATTGATTTTGATAGGGGTGAAATCAAAACGCCCAATGCCCAATGGCAAAAGGCGAACCTTGAAAGGCTGCTACGCTCCTTCAATAAAGAACAAGGAAAACAGCCAACACTTGCCTTTACACCCGCCGACTGGGCGGCTTTGCTCGCGGGCTATCACTCCGTGATCCCCAAAGCCTAATCACCTAAACGGCGTTAGGCTGTTTGGCACGCGAGTAACGATTCGGCGAGAGCAAACTGACGCTGCAAGGCACCACGATTAGCCTCTACCACGGCAAGGCCTGCCTCAGCGGCTTGTTGGCGTAAAATCGGCTGCTCAAAATACTGAATTAAATTATCCCCCAGCGCTTGGCCTGAGTTCACAATTCGCAAGCCACCCGCATCTGCCAACATTTGAGTAATTTGGGCAAAGTCCCAATGGTTTGGCCCAACCATCACAGGCACGCCCATGGCCACGGGTTCTAAGGGATTATGTCCACCATTTTCAATTAAGGTCCCA
The DNA here is from genome assembly GCF_003129585.1 of Shewanella sp. BC20. NCBI lineage: Bacteria > Pseudomonadati > Pseudomonadota > Gammaproteobacteria > Alteromonadales > Shewanellaceae > Shewanella > Shewanella sp. BC20. The sequence continues at coordinate 48,501 of NZ_NHRI01000021.1, forward strand.
CCCACAAAGGCTTGATCGGCAGCGCCATAGAAGGTTAACAACTCACCCATGGTATCGCCCACCAGCACCTGCGTTGTGGCGGTTATCGCTTGAGCATCACTGCGGCGTACAAATTCAAAACCTTGGTTGGCAACGACGTCGGCCACCGCCGCAAACTGCTCAGGATGACGCGGCGCAATCACCAATAACGCCTCAGGCCATTTAGCGAGCAGCTGCTTATGGGCGCTCAGCATGGCATCAAACTCACCGGGGTGAACACTCCCCGCTACCCATACGGGCGCAGTCTCTTTTCCCCAAGTCTGCCTTAGATCTCGCGCTAGGGTTAATCGTTCAGGGGTGATACTTAAATCAAACTTCAAGCTGCCGCAAACAGTGACTCTATCAGCAGGCACGCCAAGGTCGATAAATCGCTGCGCCTCGGCTTGGGTCTGCACCGCAACCACATCTAAACGTTGCAACATGGGGCGACTCAACTGTGGACGCTTGGCATATTGCGCCGCCGATTTGGCCGACAACCTAGCATTAGCAAGCATCAAGTGCACGCCGCGCTTAGCCGCCAGCGCCACAAGATTCGGCCACAGCTCAGTCTCCATAATGATGCACCATTTAGGGGATAACTGGCGCAGAAAGCGGTTCACACACCAAGGTAAATCGAAGGGTAAGTAGCAATGCTGCACTTGATCACCAAAGGCTTTACGCACCTCAGCAGAACCCGTCGGGCTTGAGGTTGTGACCGTAATTTTAAGCTGTGGATGCGCCTGTTGGATCTGGCGGATTAACGGAATCGCCGCCAGCGTTTCGCCCATAGAAACCGAGTGGATCAGTAAATCCGTTGGTGCCAGTCGTGTTAATCCGAAACGTTCGCCCCAGCGGCCACGGTAATCAGGGCTTTTAATGGCACGGAACGCCAAATAGACAATGAGCAGAGGGGATAATAGATAAAGCAGCACACTGTAAAAAAATCGATTCATAAAAATCGTGCTTATGAGTTTTTGCCTGATGAATAGCGGCAATGTTAGCATAATATCCCCAAGCATCCTCAAGATACGAGTTTCAGCCTCTTGAGATTGTTTGGGGATATCAATCGTATTGAATTCTTGTTCATTGGGATGAATCCATACGATTTTAAATTAGGGATAATTTACCAGCAGTGTAGCGGTCGTTGGTTAGCCTTCTTTAATCAATTTGTAGCGTTCACTAGCCACTTGGAAAACATATGAAAACCCGCGACAAAATCATCTATGCCAGCCTTGAGCTATTCAATGAGCACGGCGAACGAAATATCACCACCAATCATATTGCCGCTCACCTGAATATGAGTCCCGGGAATCTTTATTATCACTTCCGTAATAAGGAAGACATTATTCGATCTATCTTCAGTCTCTACGAGGCGCACCTCGAATCGGGATTTCAACCCTATGAAGGCGAGCAAGTCAATGTAGAGCAATTGATCGGCTATTTCGATGCGATGTTTTATACCCTGTGGCAATTCCGTTTTATGTACGCCAATCTGGCCGATATTCTCGCCCGCGATGAGGAATTAAAAAGCCGATATTTGCACGCCCAACAGCAAGTGCTAACACGCTCGAGTCACGTGCTCGGTAAACTCAAGCAGGATGGTTTTTTAAATATCGACAATGACAAAATCACCCAACTTGCCGACACCATTAAGATGATTGTGAGTTTCTGGATTGGTTATCAACTCACTCAGTCCAGCACTTCCACCATCACTAAAGGCATTCTATACGAAGGTGTACTGCGGGTATTGATGATTTTTAAGGCCTACGCCACACCAACCTCTCAAGCAACTTTTAGCCGTTTAGAGCAACACTACCACGAGCTAGCAACCCAAGATTCGCTCTAATCGTCCCGCGCTGTCGCATTTAGCACTAAACTCAACAGGTTAAAGGTGCTAAATGCGGACTCAATTTATGCCCTCTGCGGTGATGCAACCCTCAAGCCGACCATGTTGCACATTAGTTTTTATAATGTAACACCCCCTTTAGCCCTAAACTAATTTATCTAGCTAACCTGCATGAAAAAAAGGCTGTAGGCCGATAGGGTTTAGCGTTAGAATGCCGCAACTCCCAGAATCAGAATAAAGTTAACTAAGGAGATATCAGGTGGCCTCTACCTCATTCTACGCACAGATTAATCAACAGCTTGCCGATGTTAAAGCCGAAGGTTTATATAAAAGCGAGCGTGTTATTGCCTCACCGCAACAGACAGCCATTCAAGTTAATCACCAAGAAGTTGTTAACTTTTGCGCCAACAACTACTTAGGCCTAGCCAACCACCCTGAACTGATTAAAGCCGCACAGCAAGGCTTAGACAGCCACGGCTTTGGTATGGCTTCAGTCCGTTTTATTTGTGGAACCCAAGACATCCACAAACAACTCGAAGCCAGCCTGAGTGAATTCCTCGGCATGGAAGACACGATTCTGTATTCTTCTTGCTTCGACGCCAACGCAGGTCTGTTCGAAACCCTGTTAGATGCCGAAGATGCGATTATCTCCGACGCCCTAAACCATGCCTCTATTATCGATGGTGTGCGTTTATGTAAGGCCAAACGTTTCCGTTACGCCAACAACGATATGGCGGATTTAGAGACGCAATTAATCGCCGCAAAAGCCGCTGGCGCGCGCAATATTCTGATCGCTACCGACGGCGTATTCTCAATGGACGGCGTGATCGCCAATCTGCAAGGCGTGTGTGATTTAGCCGATAAATACGGCGCATTGGTCATGGTTGATGACTCACATGCAGTGGGCTTTGTTGGCCTCAACGGCCGTGGTTCGCACGAACATTGTGGTGTAATGGGCCGTGTCGATATTATCACCGGCACCCTAGGCAAAGCATTAGGCGGCGCATCGGGCGGTTTCACTTCAGGTAAAAAAGAAGTCATCGACTGGTTACGCCAACGCTCTCGCCCTTACCTATTCTCTAACTCATTGGCGCCTTCGATTGTAACGGCCTCTATCCATGTATTAGAGATGCTCAAATCGGGCCAAGCACTGCGTGAAGCAGTATGGGAAAACAGCCGTTACTTCCGCGAAAAAATGTCAGCGGCAGGCTTTACCTTAGGCGGTGCAGACCACGCGATTATCCCTGTGATGATTGGCGATGCCAAACTGGCGAGCGATTTCGCTAACCGTTTATTAGCAGAACATATTTACGTTATCGGCTTCTCATTCCCTGTGGTGCCAAAGGGACAAGCCCGTATTCGTACTCAAATGTCGGCGGCGCACACCCGTGAGCAACTCGACAAAGCGATTGAAGCCTTTACCCGTATCGCTAAAGAAATGGCGATTATTTAGGACCCTACAAAATGAAAGCACTAAGCAAGTTAAAAGCCGAAAAAGGCATTTGGTTAGTCGATGCGCCTAAACCTGAAATGGGCCACAACGATCTGCTGATCAAGATTAAAAAGACCGCCATTTGTGGCACCGACATGCACATCTACAACTGGGACGAATGGTCACAAAAAACCATTCCTGTGCCTATGGTGGTAGGTCACGAGTACGTGGGTGAAGTAGTTGATATCGGTCAAGAAGTGCGTGGCTTTAAAATTGGTGACCGCGTTTCTGGTGAAGGCCATATCACCTGCGGCCACTGCCGTAACTGCCGCGCTGGTCGCACGCATTTATGCCGCAACACCTCAGGTGTGGGTGTAAACCGTGAAGGTTCATTTGCCGAATACTTAGTGATCCCAGCCTTTAACGCCTTCAAAATTCCCGATGATATCAGCGATGATTTAGCATCTATCTTCGACCCATTCGGTAACGCAGTACACACTGCGCTGTCATTCGACTTAGTGGGCGAAGACGTATTAATTACTGGCGCGGGCCCAATCGGTATTATGGCTGCGGCCGTGTGTCGCCACGTTGGTGCTCGCCATGTAGTTATCACCGACGTTAACGAATACCGCTTAGAGCTGGCTCGTAAAATGGGCGCCACTCGCGCCGTTAACGTGGCTCAGGAAAGTCTGAAAGACGTGATGAAAGAACTCGGCATGACCGAAGGCTTCGACGTGGGTCTGGAAATGTCTGGCGTACCGTCAGCCTTCCACGCCATGTTAGATACCATGAACCACGGTGGTAAAATCGCGATGCTCGGTATTCCGGGTGGCGAAATGGCGATTGATTGGAGCAAAGTGATCTTCAAGGGTCTGGTCATCAAAGGCATTTACGGCCGTGAAATGTTCGAAACCTGGTACAAGATGGCAAGCTTGATCCAATCTGGCTTAGATATCTCGCCTATCATCACGCACCACTACAAGATTGATGATTTCCAAAAAGGCTTCGACGCTATGGGCTCGGGCCAATCAGGTAAAGTCATCCTCAGCTGGGATTAATTCTCTTAGCTATGCCAATCACGGGGCTGTACACACGCAGCCCCATGTTGCACACTTATCCCATCGCTTATCCCTTTTCAGTTATTTCAGGTTTTATTATGTCTTCCTTTAAACACCTCAGCGTGAATCAATTAGTGCAAATGACCGAGTCAAAGTCAGTGCAAATCGTCGATATTCGCGATGGTCACAGCTTTAACAACGGCCACATTGATGGCGCATTTAATTTGAATAACGAGAATCTGGCGCACTTTATTGGCCAAGCGGATATGGACAGTCCTTTAGTGGTGGTTTGCTACCATGGCATCAGCAGCCAAAATGCCGCGCAATACCTGTGTGAGCAAGGCTTTGATGATGTCTATAGCCTAGATGGTGGCTTTAGCGCTTGGCATGAGGCCAATGCATGATAGAGATTGGCAGACTCCCCAACAGCAGAGCCGCGCAGGCCTTTGTCGATTACCTTAAAGGTGAACAGATAGACTGCCAGATTCAGCCATTGCCGCAGGGAGTCGCTATTCTGGTTATCCGCGATCAATATGCCGAACAAGCCCGTAAAGAGTTCGCCCATTTTATCGCTAATCCTTACGATAACAAATACTTACAAGCATCATGGGAGCATGGTGATACTCATACTAAGCTCGACTATGGCGCCCCTTCTTTACAGCTTTTTGCGCAATTTATCACAGGTGCAGACCCAGTTACTCTTATCATCTTTGGCCTCTGTGTACTGATTTATGCCGCGATGAATTTAGGCTTCGGCGGCCCGGTTTATGAAACACTCTCCTATTTCGGTGCGGTGCCTGACACCAGTGTTAGTCAATTCTGGCGCGTGTTTACCCCAAGCCTGATGCACTTTTCGGCCATGCATATCATCTTCAACTTACTCTGGTGGTGGTATTTGGGTGGAAAAATCGAGACTCGCATAGGTACAGCCCCGCTGTTAATCCTGCTACTGATCGCCGGTACTTTACCCAATGTCGTCCAATACTATGTTAGCGGCCCCAACTTTGGCGGGCTGTCGGGCGTAGTGTATGCCGTCGCCGGTTACACTTGGGTCATGGGGATCCGCAAACCCGCTGCGGGGATAGGTTTACCGCCCTCCTACATGGGATTTATGTTGATTTGGCTAGTGTTAGGCTTTACGGATTTCTTAGGCGTGTCAGTGGCAAATGGCGCCCATATTGGCGGATTACTGATAGGTCTCGCCCAAGGCTGGTTCGATAGTCGCAGTAAAGCCACTCGCTAATTCACCGCGATTGCTTCCATGCTCGATTAAAAAGCGGGGAAGCCCAAAGGCTTACCCTGCTGCATTTAGGCGCTGTTACTTGGCCAACTCTAATACTTTGGCAACCAGCTTCTCGATGCCAGAGTGCGCCTCGGCAATGTTCCCCGCAAGCATATAAGCGGGCGTGCTGACAATCTTATTCGCCTCATCAACCACGATATCATGCACAGTCGCCGCCTGATGATGGCCGCCCATCAGATTAAAGGCTGCGACCGTATCCACATCATTACCGATAGTGCCCTTAGCGCCGTGTCCATATAAACGCGGGATCATCATAGGCGCGATACAAATAAAGCCGACAGGCTTTTTCGCTAGAATAAATTCATTAATAAAATCAGTAACGAGTGGATTCACTTCACACTCACTACCATTAGTGGCGAAGTTACACAGATTTTTCGCCGCCCCAAATCCGCCAGGGATAACCAGTGCATCGAAATCGGTAATATCGAGTTCGGTGGTTGCTTTTACTTCGCCACGGGCGATACGTGCCGATTCAACCAACACATTTCGTGTCGCCGTCTTGTCTACTTCGCCCGTGAAGTGATTAACAACATGCATCTGATTGATATCAGGAGCAAAACATTGATATTGGGCCCCCGCTTTCGACAGAGATAATAACGTTAAAACCGATTCATGGATCTCTGTTCCATCGAAAACACCGCACCCACTGAGCAATACTGCGATTTTTTTCATTATAAATATCCTTCTTATGTCATTTGGTTTTAACAAACTGTAAACAAAATGGTTGATCTGCTTAAAAATCATGCTAACTTAGTTCGTCGAATCTAAGGGTCGGTGAAAATTAACACAGCCTTTAGGTATTTTACGGAGTCAAGAAAAAATCCACAAATCAGGAAGATTTTTCAAGAAACAGTATTGAACTCACACAAATATTTTAAAAACATAAAAATCAACAACTTAAAAATATCGCACCAAGCCGTAAACATCGCCATTATTCACAGTTGACTTTTTCACTCACAGAGTTATCCACAGGCTGAGAGTCAATTTGCCGTGGCTGAAATACCGTATCTGTGGCATGCTTACCGCCATCTAAGTCATCGATAAACGAAAATTACTTATGCCTACCATAGCCAATAACCCACTTGTCCTTGTGGATGGATCTTCTTATTTATATCGCGCCTATTATGCGCCTCCTCACCTGACAAACTCAAAGGGCGAAGCTACTGGTGCTGTTTATGGCGTAGTGAATATGCTCCGCAGCTTATTAAGCCGTTATCAACCTAGCCATATCGCTGTGGTGTTCGACGCTAAAGGCAAAACCTTCCGCAATGACTTATATGAAGAATACAAGGCACATCGCCCGCCCATGCCGGATGACCTGCGCTCACAAATTGAACCACTACACCGTATTATTCGTGCCTTAGGCCTGCCCTTAATCTCCATTCCAGGTGTTGAGGCGGACGATGTTATCGGCACAATCGCTCGCCAAGCGAGCCGCGAAAACCGCGCCGTACTCATCAGCACTGGCGATAAAGACATGGCGCAGCTGGTTGATGAAAATATCACGCTGATCAACACCATGACAGATACCATCATGGGCCCTGAAGAAGTTGCGGCTAAATATGGTGTTGGTCCAGACAGAATTATCGATTTCTTGGCGCTAATGGGCGACAAGGCAGATAACATTCCCGGTTTACCCGGCGTAGGCGAAAAAACCGCATTAGCCATGCTCACAGGGGCGGGCAGTGTCGCCAATTTGCTTGCAGAGCCCGAAAAAGTTACCGAATTAGGCTTTAGGGGCGCAAAAACCATGGCAGCGAAAATCATCGACAATGCCGACATGCTAAAACTGTCCTATGAGCTTGCCACCATTAAAACCGATGTTAAGCTCGAACAAGATTGGCATGAACTCGAAGCCAAACCCGCTGACAGGGATGAGCTGATCAAATGCTACGGCGAAATGGAATTTAAACGCTGGCTTGCCGAAGTCTTAGATAATAAGGCGCCGACGACGGTCGCAGCAAAAGTCGAAACGACCGAAACCCAAGAAGAATCAACGCCCAGCGTCACGATTGAAACCCAATACGATACGATTCTCACCGAAGCTCAGCTCGATGAGTGGATTGCCAAACTCAAGCAAGCGCCATTAATGGCCGTAGATACCGAGACCACCAGCCTCGACTATATGGTTGCGGAATTGGTTGGCCTGTCCTTTGCTGTTGAAGCAGGTAAAGCCGCTTATCTACCTCTAACACACGATTATGTTGGCGCGCCTCAACAATTAGATAAACAGATTGCACTCGAAAAGCTGCGCCCGATACTCGAAGACGCCAAGATCAAAAAAGTCGGTCAAAACCTGAAATATGATATCAGCGTATTGGCCAATGCCGGCATAAAACTCCAAGGTGTTGCGTTTGACACCATGCTCGAATCCTATGTGTTTAACTCGGTCGCCTCACGCCATGATATGGATGGGCTGGCGCTTAAATACCTAGGCCATAAAAATATCGCCTTCGAAGATATCGCAGGTAAAGGTGCTAAACAGCTAACCTTCAACCAAATTCCGTTGGAAACAGCATCGCCCTATGCGGCGGAAGATGCCGATATTACCCTGCGTCTTCATCAACATTTGTGGCCAAGACTCGAAAAAGAGACCGAATTAGCCTCGGTCTTTACCGATATTGAACTGCCACTGATCCAAATTCTGTCCGATATTGAGCGCCAAGGCGTGTTTATCGATAGTATGTTGCTCGGCCAACAGAGTGATGAACTTGCGCGTAAAATCGATGAGTTAGAAACAAAAGCTTATGATATTGCTGGTGAAAAATTCAATTTAAGCTCACCAAAGCAACTTCAGGTGCTGTTTTTTGAAAAGCTGGGTTATCCGGTCATCAAAAAGACCCCTAAGGGAGCACCCTCTACCGCGGAAGAAGTGCTGGTTGAGTTGGCACTGGATTTCCCTCTGCCTAAAGTGATCCTTGAGCATAGAAGCCTAACCAAGCTAAAGAGTACTTACACCGACAAGCTCCCTCTAATGGTGAACGCGAAAACGGGTCGGGTACACACAAGCTACCATCAGGCCAACGCGGCAACGGGGCGTTTGTCCTCGAGCGAACCAAACCTACAGAATATTCCTATCCGCACTGAGGAAGGTCGTCGTATTCGTCAAGCCTTTATTGCGCCTCAAGGACGTAAGATTTTGGCCGCCGACTATTCGCAGATTGAACTAAGGATCATGGCGCATTTATCCCAAGATGCGGGCTTACTCAAAGCCTTCGCTGAAGGTAAAGACATTCACAGAGCCACCGCCGCCGAAGTATTTGGCACCGACTTTGACAGCGTCACCTCGGAGCAGCGTCGCCGTGCCAAAGCCGTTAACTTTGGCCTTATCTATGGCATGTCCGCCTTTGGATTGGCGCGTCAGCTCGACATCCCCCGTAACGAGGCACAAACTTACATAGACACATACTTCGCCCGCTACCCAGGTGTATTAAGGTATATGGAAGAAACACGAGCCAGTGCAGCAGAACTTGGCTATGTCTCTACGCTATTTGGCCGCCGTCTCTATTTACCTGAAATTCGCGACCGCAATGCAATGCGCCGCCAAGCAGCAGAAAGAGCCGCGATTAACGCCCCAATGCAAGGCACCGCCGCGGATATTATTAAAAAAGCCATGATAAGCATTGCCGATTGGATAAAAACCGATACCCAAGGTGAAATCGCCATGATCATGCAAGTCCACGACGAATTAGTATTCGAAGTCGATGCCGATAAAGCCGAAACACTCAAGCTCAAGATGTGTGAACTCATGGCCAAAGCAGCTAATCTGGACGTGGAACTTCTGGCAGAAGCTGGTATTGGCGATAACTGGGATCAAGCCCACTAGCATTCAAGCTCTAGACTTTAGCCACTAACACTCGTTGCTAACACTTACTAAGGCTCATTCTTTACAGGATGGGCCTTTATATTTAGTGCAACTCTTAGGTGCCGCTAAACTCGACATCGCAGAGAACGAGATGAGGAGAAGTTGTTTACTCAGGCGAATACCCTGATGGGCTCCCCCCTCAAGAGCGGGAAGCTGCATTCGACTCTCCATATCTCAGTCACTAAATTTAATCTCCCCTCAATTCTCGCAGCTTCAACACCGGTATAAGCACAACCAGCTATCCGCGAGACACTCCACGCAAGCCTAAACAATCGTTCGCTGATGGATACAACCAAGAACAATCACCAAAATAGAGTAAAAACATTAAATCTGAAGAATTGATCAATTCTGTACTAAAAATACGGTCAAATTAGCGAAATCAGTGGCTTAAATGCTATTTGTGAAAATATCAGATCAAACACCGCTGGTTTTTTCACCTAAAACTTGAGATCTACTGCACACAATTATCACTTTTTCAAAAAAACTGTTTTCCATTTAGAGATAAATAGCGTATTATTCTCTGCGTAGGGTACAGAGGTTAAGATGTTCTATCTTTCAGACCTTTATTTCACTTATAGTGACGAGCCAAATTCTGGCGCCCCAGCAACTTGTTTGCTGGGGCTTTTTTTTGCTCTTTTTTCGGCCTAAGGATGATTTCAACAAAGGTGAGTAAATTTTAGAGTATTTACTTTAATAAAAGGTAAATTCGATGTATGCTGTCTTCATTGAGAACCATTGAAGGTAATTTGATGGTGCTTGAGTCTTGTTGAATTTAGCTTCTCCCCAAAAGAGCTAAAATTTTGGCCGGTGACTAATGTTATCGGCTATTTTTTTGCCCAAAATTTGCGGGGTGAAATAGATGTTTTATAAGGGGATATAGCAGAAAGAGATGGCCGAATGCGCTAGTGGCATCCGACCATAAAGCAAAAGGCTTACTCAGCGTCTTCTTGGTTTTCTAACTCATCGGCCAACCATTGCGGATGACACCATTCATTTAAGATACTAAGCACTTTTGGTTTGCCCGTGCCTTTGAGCGCAGAAAAAGGCTCAACCTGTACCCAATCACCAAACTCAACCAGCGCTTTACGCACTTCGTTCACGGTCTTCATCTTCGCGCTTTGCGCCAATTTATCGGACTTAGTCAGTAATGCGAGTACCGGTATTTGACTCGCAACCGCCCATTCGATCATCTGCATATCCAAATCTTTCAACGGATGACGAATATCCATCAATACCACAACGCCACTTAAGCACGCACGCTTCTGCAAATATTCGCCGAGGGATTGTTGCCACTTTAATTTCATGGCTAAAGGCACTTGGGCAAAGCCGTAACCCGGTAAATCGACTAATCGGCGCTGCGCATCGAGTTCAAATACGTTAATAAGCTGAGTGCGCCCCGGGGTTTTACTGGTACGCGCTAAGTTTTTCTGCTCAGTTAATGCATTGAGCGCACTCGATTTTCCGGCATTAGAGCGACCAGCAAAAGCAATCTCAACACCAACGTCGCCGGGCAGATATTGATCCAAATGTGCAATGTCAGGTGCACTGATTAAAAACTTCGCCCTGCGAAAATCTATATGAGATTCAGTCACTATTTACTCCAATATATTTACTGCGCAATACCATAATTTATGAAGAATTGCTTACTTTTCCACGTTTTCGTGTAAAATATTACCCCGATCACATTAAACATATTTTACCACGCTTGCGGGTCACCCTAGTAAGCTCAGGATAATAATCTTAACCAGAAGTTGGAACGCCATGAAAAAGTTAGCTCTTGCGCTGTCTGTTGTAGTTGCCGCCATATCTTCACCTGCGATTGCTGAAGGTAATGCTGAAGCGGGAAAAACTAAAATTATCGTTTGTTCTGCATGTCACGGCATGGACGGTAACAGTATGATCGATATGTACCCTAAGCTTGCAGGCCAACACGCCACATACCTCCAAAAGCAACTACATGATTTCCGTAGTGCGGCGCAATCAGGCGGTAAAGATGGTCGTATGGATCCTATCATGAGTGGTATGGCAATGCCTCTAAGCGATCAAGATATTCTTGATATCAGCGCTTATTTCTCTAGCCAAGCAATCCAAGTTGCTGAAGCGAAAGATGTTCCTGAGCTAGGTGCAAAACTTTACAAAGGTGGCGATGTATCACGCGGCATCACAGCTTGTATGGCCTGTCATGGTCCAGATGCTAAAGGTGCTGAATCAGCAGGTTTCCCAGCATTAGCTGGTCAACACGCTAACTACATCAAAATCCAACTAACTAAGTTCCGTGATGCAGGTCGCCACAACGATCTCAACGGCATGATGCAAGATGTCGCGAAAAAGTTAAGCGACAGTGATATCGAAGCATTATCTAAGTACATTGCTAGCCTGAAATAGGTTTTAGCGATAAAAAAGGGTGCACTGTCACCCTTTTTTATCACCACAAAGTTTACGTTAACGTAAACTGATAAAGATTCATGCTTGACATAGATCACAGATTTGGGTTTAATAAGCCCCGTACCGAGATAAACCCATCTGTTTGTACAAATAAATTAATAATAACTTGCAGATTTCGGTATAATTAACATTCAAGATATAAGAATAAAGACTCTCAATAACAATAATATAACTAAGACCACTCTCTAATAATAATAAGAGCAGTGATTTCGCCTTGAAATCCCGGTCAGTACATTTTTGTAAGGGATGGCCGATAACGCCAATTTGCGATAAGCAAATCGCCTTACACTCAGGGTAACTTGCCCCATCAGGACACAGTTTGAATGATTCAAACTGTAGCAAAGGAAGCTAATAGCTTTGGATGCACTGGCTGGAAGCTTGTTATCACTGGAAGGTACTTCAAGCAACATGGATGGTTAACTTAACGTCATTGATGACGCTGTAATAAAGATGTGTCTTGAGACCATCTACGGAAACTGTGGTCTGGATGGCGACAGAAACTAATTAAGTGTCTGGAAGACCGATAACTAAAATGATGCAGGGAAAGCAGTAAAAAAAAGAAGGATACCGACCGGGAAAGTCGCATAGCAAGTAAGGATACTTGGAATCAGAATAGGGTGCAAAATGCACCGTTTGTAAGGCGGCAGTTTAACTGCCGCCTTTTTTCTTTGTGATACCCCACCAGCATACATCCAGCACCGAAAGTGCACTTCCGCAATATAATTGTTACAATCAAGACCTTAATACTTTTCTAGTTGACTCAATGCGCAGATGTCCCCTTTGTCATAGCACGCAAACACTGTTGCTCCATCAGGACAAGAAACGGTGTTTTTATGTTTGCCAGACATGCGGACTCACCTTTGCAGACGCAAATAGCCATCTTCCTCCCGCGGCAGAAAAACAACGTTATGGCCGTTCGCGGATTGCCGCCAAACAGCGCCAACTGTCGCAATTTATTTTACCGCTACTGACACAAATACAATTGCAGCAAAAAGGTAGCCTCACGGGCTTAAATTTTGGACGCGTGTTAGATCAAACCAGTCTGGCGACCATTGAATCGGCGGGACACACTTTCAAGCAGTATGATCCTTTCTTCGCACCAGACCACAAAACGCTTAAGCAAGAATATGATTTTATTTGTTGCTACCGAGTCTTTGAGCATTTTCAGCACCCCAGTAGAGAATGGAGTTTACTGACCCGTTTACTCAAATCGGGGGGCTGGTTAGCGATTAGCACACCCTTATTAATTGATTTAGAAGGCTTTGCTAAATGGCATTATAAAAACAATCTCACTCACGTGAGTTTTTACCAAAGACAAACCTTTGAATACCTAGCGAGTAATAGCGATTTTGAACTATTATTTGCCGCGAAAGACCTCGTTTTGATGCAAAAAACATCATAATCTGGTATAACAGCCGACCGAATTTAGTACCGAGTCGATCCCGTATCGGCTAGGCCACACGTTGTAAACAATTGAGAAAATCATGTCTCGTAGCAAGAAAACACGCAAGGGCGGCGAGAATAGCCCTAAATTACAGCCAAGAGTGAAAAAGCAGGACCGTGCAGAAGTCACTGGCAAGCGCGCCGAAAAGGGCAACAAGTCTGGCAGTCGTCATAATGAGGCGCTGATCCAGGCTCAAGCACCACAGAAAAAGGCTGCGCAGAAGAAAGATCCTCGCCATGGCAGCAAAAAGCCTGTGGTATTAACTTTGCCAACAGCCACTGAAAAGCCAGCCACACCAAAGGTTAAGCAACCTAAGTTAACTGACGAGCAAAAACTGCTGAAGCTGGAAGAAGATCCAAGACTGAACCAGTTGCTCGATATGCTGGAAGAAGGCCGTAACTTAAGCAATGACGACCAACAATGGTTAGATCAACAGCTGAACAAGATTGAAGCCCTGATGATTAAACTGGGTATCAGCGATGAGTTAGAAGATGAAGCGCCAGCGAAATCTAAAGCCGATTCAGATGATGACCTGTTCGATCGCTTTGAATCGGGTGCCGACCTGCTAAAAGATTATCAAGATAAGTTTTAAATCTTAGAATATGCATAAAAACAAAGCACCCAGCCTTTGTTTTTATGCAGTCTAAACAAGGAGTTTACGTGTCTACCACTCTTATCCTGCTTGGTTTTATCATCATTGTTGCCCTCAGTAGTTACGCCACTTTCTTACTCCTCAAGCTCAAGCAGCAGAAACAACGCCAACAAGCGCTCACTGCCGAGCGTGAAGCAGCGGCTAACGCGAAGCGCGCCCAAGTACTAGAAGATATTCGTTATATCGCCACCGCCATGATTGACGACCGCTGCGAAATCTCTGAAGGTGTGGTGAGGATTGGCCGTTTATTTGAAATTTTATCCTTAAGCGAGCGCGTGGCACCTGAGTTCCCAGCATTCTTCCAACACTTTGAGCTGATTAAAGATCACCCGATAATGGAAGCTCGCCAAGCCCTGCCAAAGCAAGAACGGATGAAGCTCGATTTTGTCCGCATGAAATCTGAAGCTGAACTGGCCGAGGGTATTACCGCCGATGCCAAAAAGCTCTCAAATTATCAGTTAAAAGCCCCACATTAAGCTGACGATATTAGCCTCAAGGCCAAACCTTGGCTTTGAGGCCCAATCGCTCCCGCATTTCTTTTCCCACACAGAGTACGGCTTCCCGTGAGCCTGTGCACAAAACCTCCAAAAAACAACAGACATTGGCTCCTTTTTCATAGATATTGCGTAACTTCTAAAAGGACAGACATCATTTTTACAACCTAGATCAAGGTTATTTGGCTAAGAACCTTGCATACTTCGCTTGTTGCTAATTTACCCTCGGAGGACACGCCTTGAAGCAGCCCACTCAGATAAGCTGGGATCAGTCGATGATCGAAAAATATAACTACAGCGGTCCCCGTTACACTTCTTACCCAACGGCGCTGGAGTTCGATGATTCATTCACTGAACAAAACCTGTTAACGGCGATTGAAAACAGTAAGAGTGACAAACTGTCGCTGTATATTCACATCCCCTTCTGCGCCAAACTTTGCTACTACTGTGGCTGTAATAAAGTTATCACTCGCCACGCCCACAAGGCCGATCAATATATCGAGTATTTGAGCCACGAAATTATTAAGCGCGCTCCGCTGTTTAAGCACTACACAGTCACCCAAATGCACTGGGGCGGCGGCACACCAACCTTCTTAAATCCTGAGCAAATTCTGAAGTTAACCGACTTAATTAAGGCTAATTTTAACTTTGCCGCTGAAGGTGAGTTCTCTATCGAAGTTGACCCGCGTGAGATTGAGCTTTCAATGCTCGATACCTTAAAAGAAGCGGGCTTTAACCGCATTTCTATCGGGGTGCAGGACTTCAATAAAGAAGTACAAGTCGCGGTTAACCGTGAGCAGGACGAACAATTTATTTTCGATTTAATGGCCAAAGCCAAGGCCATGGGATTTGTCTCAACCAATATCGACTTAATTTACGGTCTTCCACATCAGACACCCGAAACATTCGCCGCCACCATGCAGCGCGTGTTAGACCTGTCGCCCGATCGTCTATCCGTGTTCAACTATGCCCACTTACCCGCGCGTTTTGCCGCGCAGCGTAAGATCAAAGATGAACATTTACCTTCGCCAAAACAAAAACTCGAGATGTTGCATCAAACGATCGAGACCTTAACTGGCGCGGGTTATCAGTACATTGGCATGGACCACTTCGCTAAGCCCGACGATGAGCTGGCTAAGTTACAACGCGAAGGCAAACTGCACCGCAACTTCCAGGGTTATACCACCCAAGAAGAATGCGACCTGCTCGGTCTTGGTGTGTCTTCTATCAGCCAAATCGGCGATTGTTATGCGCAAAACCAGAAGGACATTCGTCCTTACTACGAAGCCATCGACAAAGACGGTCATGCACTGTGGAAAGGTTGTAGTCTGAACCGTGACGACGAAATCCGCCGTGTCGTGATCAAACAACTGATCTGCCACTTCGATTTAGATATGGCAAAAATGGACGAAAAACTGGGTATTAAGTTTGAGGAATACTTCGCCGAAGACTTAAAACTGCTGCAAACCTTTATCGACGATAAGTTAGTCGATGTAACCGATAGAAAGATCACTATCAGCCCCACTGGCCGTCTGTTGATCCGCAATATCTGTATGTGCTTCGACCTTTACTACCGTCAAAAAGCGCGTCAACAACAGTTCTCCCGTGTGATCTAACACTGACGCATCTCCAATAAAAAATCCGACTCTAATGTCGGATTTTTTTTATTGGGCAAAAGAGCCGCTTACTTAAGCTTTAGCCGCATATAGCGCCTTGCGCTCGCTCTCGGATAAAAACGCCATTTCCATCCCGTTGCGTTGCACCTGAGCCAGCTCGGCATCGCTTAGTCCCAGTTCAGACTTGGCAATGCGGTATTCGTGCTTGATATCAATCGCACTCACGCCTGGATCATCAGTGTTAAGGCTTATCAACACACCGGCATCCATAAAGGTTCTGAAGGGATGTTCTGCATAGGAAGACACGGTCGACGTGTGCAGGTTGCTGGTTGGGCAAGATTCGATACCGATACGGTGTTTAGCGAGATATTCCATCAGCTTAGGATCGTGTATCGCATTCACCCCATGGCCGATACGTGTTGCACCCAACTCCTGAATCGCTTGCCACATACTTTGTGAACCCGCCGCTTCCCCCGCATGGGCGGTAATGGCTAAGCCCGCATCTCGCACTCGCTTAAAGTGCTCGTTAAACAATTCGCCAGGGAAGCCTAGCTCATCGCCGGCTAAATCCATCGCGACTAAATGTTGTTTATGGGCGAGCAGGCCTTCGAGCTCCTGAGTACAAGCTGCTTGGCCGAATGAGCGCGACATAATCCCGATAAGATTGATTTTAACTTGGTAATCTTTCAGGCCCGCTTTCACTCCGTCGATAACCGCTTCAACCACACCTTCAATCGGTAGTTTATGGTTCATCGCCATGTAATATGGACTAAAACGCAGCTCCGCATAATCAAGGCCAGATAACGCCGCATCGGCCACGTTTTCATAGGCGACACGTTTTACCGCATCTAAATCAGCTAGCACTGCCACCATCCAGTCAAGCTTCTTCAAGAAGGCGACTAAGCTGGTTTCTTTCCCCTGAATTTGTACAAATGGCGCGAGAGTCTCTAAAGAATCGGCAGGTAAAGCAATGCCGTGTTGGTGTCCGAGTTCCCAAATGGTGTTCACTCGCACGTTACCATCTAAGTGACGATGCAAATCCACCAATGGAATGGATGTATTGATCATAATTAACCCCTATGTGAACTACCCAGCCAATGCTTTTGTTATTTGGTCTAGGGCGGACCCTAAGTTTAACACGCATTCTTTGGTGTCACTTAACAGACCTCGGGATTTAAATTCACATTCAGTCACAATTCTGCTTAATATGCGTACAACAATCTGGGGAAAACCTCAGGCATAATGACCTCAATAACAACGAAAATATCCGAGATAAATCATGCATAAACTCTTTACCCCAAGCTTACTGATTTGCGCACTTAGTGCCTGTAGCGCGGTTCAGCCCCCAATCGAATCCACCAAACAAACAACGGTAGCCGTTGCGCAGTCCACAGCCAAGACTATGGCCCCAGCACTGCAAGCAATTGTGGATCAAAGTTGGCAACTCCAACTCAGTGCCAGCCCTGAAATGGCCTATGGAATGGGGGATAAGAGTGCTGCGGGTAAACTGCAAGACCTGTCTCCCGAAGCCTTAGCCAAGCTCAATCAGGGACAAATGGCCATTCTCGCCCAATTGAAAGCACTGGATCGCAGCAAGCTGAGTAAAGAGGATAAAATCAACGCCCAAATCCTCGAAGATCAGATCCAAAACGAGGTCGACCTGTATAAATACAAGGATTACTACCTGCCGATCACCGCAGAGAGTGGCTTCCACGCCTATATATCTTCCATTGCGCAAGGGCGGTTCAAAACCCTAGAGGATTACCAAAACTACCTAGGCAAGCTCAAGGCACTACCGACCTATTTTGCCCAGCAAACCCATTGGTTAAAACAAGGACTAAAGGAAGGTATTACACCGCCTAAAGCCACGCTCAAGGGATTTGAAAACAGCATTAGTGCTTACATCTTACCGGTAGAGAAAAGCAGTTATTTCAAGCCTTTTACTCAATACCCAAGCCACTTTACTGAGGCGCAAAAAGCGCAACTGACCCAAGAAGGCCGAGCATCGGTCGAGCAGAATGTGCTCCCGACCTATCAGGCTTTTTATGATTTTATGACTCAGGAGTATATGCCCAACACTCGGGAAAATATTGCCGCCAACAGCTTACCCGATGGTGATGCCTTCTATGAGAACCGCGTTCGTTACTACACGACCTTAAATATGACCTCGGCCGAAGTGCACGAACTTGGTTTAAAAGAAGTGAAACGTATCCGCCAGGAAATGGAGCAAGTCATTAAGTCTGTTGGCTTTAAAGGCAGCTTTGCCGACTTTTTACATTTCTTAAGAACCGATCCCCAGTTTTACACCACCAGTGCGGATCAGCTCCTGAAAGAAGCAGCCTTTATTGCCAAAAAAGCCGATGCCATGTTGCCCAAATATTTTGGTAAATTGCCGCGAAAACCCTATGGTATCGCGCCGGTGCCGGCCGAAATCGCTCCTAAATACACCTCAGGCCGTTATTCTGGCTCTAATCGTGACGACGAGCCGGGTTACTACTGGGTTAATACCTACGCCTTAGATAAGCGTCCGCTCTATGAACTCGAAGCGCTAACGCTGCACGAAGCTGTGCCCGGGCATCATCTGCAGATTTCACTCAACTCCGAACTGAGCTCATTGCCCGATTTTCGTCGCTACAGCTATATTTCCGCCTTTGGTGAAGGTTGGGGATTGTATAGCGAATACTTAGGCTTAGAAGCGGGATTCTATCAAGACCCTTACAGTAACTTTGGTCGTCTAACCTATGAGATGTGGCGCGCCGCTCGTCTCGTTGTCGATACGGGGATGCACGCCCAAGGTTGGAGCCGAGAACAAGCCATCGAATTTATGGCGAGCAACACGGCGTTATCGCTCCACAATGTGACCACTGAGATTGACCGCTACATTACCTGGCCAGGGCAAGCGCTCTCCTACAAGATTGGTGAGCTCACCATTAAACGCCTACGCGCTAAAGCCGAGCAAGCCTTAGGTGATAAATTTGATATTCGCGCCTTCCACGACGCGGTATTAGAAAATGGTTCTGTGCCTATGTCGGTGCTGGAGCAGCAAATAAACGACTTTATCGAAGTGCAAAAAGCCGCGATTTAAGCTCATCCCAAGGGAGCGGGTATTTTCCTGCTCCCTTTCCTGCCCGCCCCAGTTCTCTGATACACTCTAACAAACCTTTTTGCCCGAGATGTGCGACAGAGTGAGTATGAGCCAAACGCCCCTAAACTTTCCAAGGGAAGAGTTTTCCAAGGTAGCTTTTTCAACGGAACACGATTTAAATACTTCTGAACAGCAAGCCTTCTGGCAAACCGTTGCCCAAGACACTCTCAAAACGCCCGATGGATTAACCTTGGCCTACATGATGGTCAAGCACCCCAAGGCCCATGCCAGCATAGTCATCAGCAGTGGCCGGGTTGAGTCCTACTTAAAGTATCAAGAACTCGTTTTTGATTTGTACCAGCAAGGCTATTCGGTATTTGCTATCGATCACCGTGGCCAGGGATTATCGAGTCGCATGACGGCCAATCCCCATCAAGGCCACGTGCGGCGGTTCAACGACTATATCGACGATTTTGCCCTGTTTATGCAAACCGTTGTACTCAAACATGCCACTTCGCCATTATTCTTGCTCGGGCATTCTATGGGCGGCGCTATCGGTACCTTGTATCTCAAACAACATCCGGATGTGTTTACGGCGGCGGCATTTTCAGCCCCCATGTACGGCATTAAGTTACCTATGCCCAAAGGGTTTGTCCGTTGGCTTGCGAGTAAACTCGATGCCAGTCTCAACGGCGGAGAGCCTAACTATGTCCTCAGCGGGCAAAACTATAAGGCCGCTCCTTTTAAGGGCAATGATCTCACCCACTGTCAGAGTCGTTATCAAGCCTACCGAGAGTTGTACGATGCGGCGCCAAAGCTGCAATTAGGCTCACCCACTAACCGCTGGTTGACTGAATCCTTAGATGCGGCCGATGCCTGTGTCTTGGCCACAGCACATATCCGTACGCCTATTCTGATCCTGCAAGCCAGTGAAGATAAGATCGTCGACAATGCCGCACAAAATCTGGCGGTAAGCTCAAATTGCCAATTAAAAGTGATTGCAGGGGCTGCCCATGAGATTTTTATGGAGAAAGATAGCTACCGTAATCAAGCGCTTAATTACGCACTCGACTTTTTTAAACGCTACGCAACAAGGGACGTGGACAAACAAGCTGTTTAAAGTCATTAACACTTAAGGCACGCGCAATATTGTAGCCTTGGAAGTGAGTACAACCTAAGTGGCTAAAGAGTTGTTGTTGCTGTGGTGACTCGACACCTTTGGCCACGATAGACAAGTTAAAGACTTGTACCGACTGAATCAGCGCTTGGCTCCAGCTCGTATCCGTCGTTAAATTAGCGGCACAATGTAAATCAAGCTTAACCTCATTCAAGGGATAGTGACGCAAGCAACTCAAGGCGCCCTGTCCAGCACCAAAGTTATCTAATGTTATCGCAACTCCAGCTTCTGCGAGCAGACTGATCCTCGGCAGAATAAAGGAGGCTGATGTTAGTAATGCACTCTCGGTTAACTCAATCCCCAGCTGATTCTCATCCAGCTCATAGCGACGGGTTAAGGCAACTAATTGCTCGACGAAATCAGTTTGGCAGAAAGATAGAGTACTGATATTCAGAGTTAAACGAGGCAGGCTAATGCCCTGCTGTTTAAATTGTTTAATCAACTGGCAAACGCGCGTAGCCACATTTAAATCGAGTGATGCAATCAGACCATGGCGCTCGGCGAGGCCAATAAACTTAGCGACGGGGATAATATCACCGTTGGCTAAATGCCAACGGGATAAGACTTCCGCAGCGACTATCTTCCCTTGCATATCCACAACGGGCTGGAACATCAATGACAACTGATTGTCTGTAATCGCACGCTTTAGTTGCTGGCATAACGACAATTCGGGATCTTGAATATGTTCTAAATCAGGATGATAGAAGGCACAACCGGCCTGCTCGAGCGAATGAGCATGTTGCAGCGCCAATTCGGCGCGGCGCAGTGCAATTTCGGGAGCGAGGGTTTCAACCGAATCCAATAAACAAATACCAATATCGGCATTGAAGCTGACACTTTGCTCGCCTTGATGGAATGGACGCGTCGTCATGTGCCTTAACTCGGTAGCTAAAGCCAAGGCTCTGCGCCCGGCCATCGTAGCGTCAGCCGCCAACTCTTTGATCAAAATTGCAAACTGATCAAGCTCTATATGGGATACCTGGATATTTTCAGCAAAATAACTTGAGAGCCTCGCATTCAGTTGCGACAACAAGCGATCAAGTTCATGGGGTGTGAGCGTATCGCTAAAAGCATGAGTTTCCACATTGAGTAACAATAACGCGCCCCAATGACCTGCGCTGGGTCGTTGGTTGATATATTGAGATAACTGCTGCATAAAAGCTTCGGGCAGCATTCTATCGCCAGTCTCAGACTGCTTAACCAACTCGGCGATAGCCGCATGGTTTCGCTCACTTTCTGACACATCCACATGAATACCGATCATACGAGTGGGGCGACCGAGATGATCCCAATCGACCAACATGCCACGGTCGAATACCCAGACATAATGGCCATCGCGATGCAGTAAACGATGCACACTCTCAAATTCTTTTGTCTTGCCGCTGACGTATTCCTGCAGGCAGTCCAATACGGTTTGTCTATCATCGGGATGCAAACGGCTCTCCCAAGTCTGGAATGCGCCTTCGAGTTCGTCGGGCTGATAGCCAATCATTTCCTTCCAGCGATCAGACAAAAACACCTCGCCAGTCCGAATATCCCAATCCCAAATACCGTTACGCGAGCCTTCGACCGCAAACAACCAACGTTGCTCACTGTCATTTAGCTGCTTAACGGCTCGCGCTAAGCGCTCATGAACCTGCTGCAGACTTGTCTGTAGGGATAAAACCTCGGACGCGCTCCAAGGCATTTGAGTTGTAAACTCGGGAGTTCCAACGTGTTTGGCCGATTGACTCAACATCTTGAATGGGCGGATCAGCAGATAATATAAAACGAAGGTAAAACCGATTAGCAGCAGAGCACCGAGCCCCCAGACACGCATAAATCGTTGTTGTAGCTCAGTTGAAGCCCTCGCAACCAGAGGTGCTAAATCCGACTCGAGATAGACTAGCTCTGTAGCGCCGGGATATTGAGCTTCCACAGGATAATAAGCTTGAATAGACAACCGCTCAGGATTCACCAAAATGCTCGCTTGACCGGATTGCACCACCGCATGATGCTTAACTACATCATATCCATCGATAACCTCGATGGCATTGCTATCACGCCAAACGGTATGATTTGCAAAGCGGATCCGACTATTTGCGTCCAGTAAGATATAAACCATGACGTTCATATCTAAGGTTGCCAGAGAGACTTCCTGCTCGATCCGTTCTATGTCTTGTAATGCTTGCGCCGATTGCACCACGGCTTGCATACGCAATAACTGCTGCTTGATCTGGCTGACTTGGCGATCGGCTAATTCATTACGCACCAACTCACTCTCATAAAAATACTCAGCCGTCACTAACACTAAATACAGTGCCAGCATACATGCAGGTATCAATACGGCGAGCGAGAGTTTGCGAAGCATGGGTAGCCAAATATCTTCAATAAAGAAATGGACGCCTCGTATGCTAACGGGAAACCGATGACTAAGCAAAAAGACTTAACATAAGTGCCGCTATTTTAGACTAAATAATAGAATCTACGGGATTAGAGCTGGGCATCTAGACTCAACACAAGCTTGAAGAATTGAATCTTGAAATGGCAAACGCGAAAAAACAAAAAAGCCAGCTTATTCAGCTGGCTTCATTGTTTAATTAGGCGCTTGGCGATGACCTACTCTCACATGGGGAGACCCCACACTACCATCGGCGCGATTGCGTTTCACTTCTGAGTTCGGGATGGGATCAGGTGGGACCACAATGCTATTGTCACCAAGCAAATTTGGTATTTACTTACCTGTCTTATCTCACGCAGGCAGTAAATGAATTCGGAAAGCTGGATTGAGTTGCACTTCTTAAGTGTTTGTATTCGTCTAAGTACTACTGAGTAAAACCCATCTGGGTTGTATGGTTAAGCCTCTCGAGTCATTAGTATCAGTTAGCTCAACGCCTCACAACGCTTACACACCTGACCTATCAACGTCCTAGTCTCGAACGGCTCTTTAGTGGACTTA